>DAOUFA010000142.1:0-11782 GCA_034430355.1 Dehalococcoidales bacterium | reverse complement strand
GATATGCCCTTTATGACCTACCATACCAGTATCTCAGACGCCCTACGCAATGCAGCCCGTTTTATTCAGGAAGCCGGTGCCCAGGCGGTCAAGCTTGAGGGTGGGGTAACGGTGGCGGAAAAGGTAAGGCGAGTAGTTGATTGTGGCATACCGGTTATGGGGCACATTGGACTTACCCCCCAGTCAATTCATCAATTGGGTGGCTATAAGGTGCAGGGTAAGACCCCGGAGGCGGCGGCTAGATTGCTGGAGGATGCCCGTGTCTTGGAACAAGCTGGAGCCTTTGCCATCGTCCTGGAGACTGTTCCTGCCCCTCTGGCAGCCCTGATTACCAGAAGTGTCGGCATCCCTACCATTGGCATCGGTGCCGGTATAGGCTGTGATGGTCAGGTTCAGGTGATAAATGACATTCTTGGTTCTTTTACCGATTTCGTTCCCAGGCATGCCAAGCAATACGCTAAACTGACCGATATTATCCGGGCTGCCATTACCGAATATGATAGAGAGGTGAAAGCCGGTAGCTTCCCCACCGAGGAGCAAAGCTTCTCTATGGACGAAAGCATATTAGCCGAGCTAACCGAGGCTAAATCTCCTTTATTCTCACCCCAGAGCAAGGAGAGTTAAAGAGAGGTGAAGCCTCCCTATTCTTCAGGGCGTTAAAGAGGGACGGAGCCCCTCTTACAAACCCTTCCCCCTCTCCTTTGAAGGAGAGGGGGATAAAGGGGGTGAGGTAGATAAAACCTCTATGAAAATCATTGACAAAATAGATGGCATGAAGCGGCTAAGGCGGCAGCTCGCTGAACCGGTTGGCTTGGTGCCGACTATGGGCTATCTTCACCAGGGGCATTTGGCTCTGGTCAGACAGGCCAGGGCGGAAAACCCCTCGGTGGTGGTCAGCATCTTTGTTAATCCCACGCAATTTGGTCCTCAGGAGGATTTTGATAGTTATCCCCGCGATACCAAGCGTGACCTGGCTTCATTGGAAAAGGAGGGAACTGACGTTGTCTTTATGCCCTCGGTAGCCGAGATGTACCCTGAGCCGTTCAATAGCTGGATAGAGGTGGGTAAAGTAACCGAGCGGCTGGAGGGTGCTTCCCGCCCCGGTCATTTTAAAGGGGTTACCACTGTTTGCGCCAAACTATTTAACATCGTTCAACCAACCACAGCCTACTTTGGTCAGAAGGATGCCCAGCAGGCGGTGGTGATTAAAAAGATGGTAACTGACCTCAATATGGACCTGAAAATAATTACCCTGCCCACAGTACGCGAGCCTGATGGTCTGGCGGTGAGCAGTCGTAATACCTACCTTAACCCTGATGAGCGTCAAGCCGCGGTAGTTCTCTATCAGGCGCTTAGCCTGGCGAAAAAGCTTTGGTCGCAGGGTGAGAAGGATGCCCAGCGCTTGCGAGATGAGGTGATAGGGCTCATTCAGAAACAGCCGTTAGCCACTATTGACTATGTCAGTGTCGCCGATGCCGAGACCCTGGACGAGCTGGATACAGCTAACCCCCCCGCCCTGGTCTCACTGGCAGTAAAAATCGGCACCACCCGACTGATAGATAATATAGTGCTGGGATAGAGAGGTCATGAGGTTTGAAGATAGTCTTAAACTTTATTCTCTAATAGTTACTTGATGCTAGATGCAACGATACTTGCAGAGCGTGAATGCTGATGATGTTTACTACTGACCCGTTAGACTAGAACGTCGTTAAATGCGGGTGTTGACCTAGCAAATTCAGCAGTGCCATATGTAGCTACTGGAATACCTACTTGAGGCATTGGAAGTTCCCAGTACCTCACGAGTGACCTTGATGCTTTTAGCTGGTTGCTACCTTCATAGCGTGCCCAAAGGTGGGCAGACTCTAAAAAATCAACCTGCCCTGGAGCCAGCCATTCATTTCCAGACTTATCCACTTGGATAGTTAGTTGCGTATACCATTTTACCGTATCATCGGTATAAACAAGAACATTACGTCTTTTCTTTCTCATTTTTATCTCCTTGTTCGTCCGTTAATCCAAATATCATCAGCAGGACGATATGCCGTGATAATTTTTATTGGATAGGATTCATATCCTAGCACACTATGTATTTGTCGCCCCTGTCCATTCACCCCAAGGAGGAGGCAAGATGCTCCTCTTGGGTCGTCGTCATAACTCTCAATGATTTCTGGTTCGTCATTGCCAATAGATTCAATAATAGCAGTTGGTGAGGGACGTGTCACCTCCTTAATAAATTCTTCCCAATAATGAAGGCTCAGGATGTAACCTCGGTCTCGCACGGCTTGGACAATACTATCTAGCGGTTCTGCCATCATCCCCAATCTTCGTGAGCTATACCGAGTTGGGTATACAATTGTGAGGGTAGAGCAATTTCCAAACTGTTTTGAAGCTCATAATTCTTCAGGTTGCGTCGGAGCATCATCGCAAGCACCTTCGCTTGCTCTAATGACATACGAAGGACTAATGAGTCCTTCCCAGGCGTTACTTTCCCTGGAGACGGATGCGGAACATTCGTTCCAAATGTGAAAGCAACTCCGTATGGATGTACTGTAAATCGGAACGAATCCGTGTAAACTTCTGGCAAATCATTTTTATTTTCATTATCCATCAGAGTCCCTCCCTTCAAATACAACGGCTTATATAACAATTATATCACACCGGCACCAAATGTATCACCGAACAAAAGGATAACTACTTCGTACACCTTTGTCAAGCCCGCCATGGGGTGTGGCAACGGGATAATCCCCAGAGGTTTTAGCATAAATTTCTACTTATCCAATCAAAATTCCTTTGGCAACTATTCCCTAATAAAGACCATCATACCTATCACTGCCAAACCGGCAAGGGCAGCGCCGAAGAAGAAAGGGGCTTGTGGGCTATAAGCCTGCCATAGCCAGCCGGCAATCAGGCTGGCGGGTAGGAGGGTAAGACCGACCACACCATGATACAGACCGTAGGCAGTACCTCTTTTCTCGGCCGGAACCAAGTCGGCGACAAAGGCTCGAGCCACCCCATCAACGACTCCGTAGTAGATTCCGTAAGCGGCGAAAAGCAGCCACACCTGCCACAGGTTTGTTGCCAGGGCAAATCCGAGGTAGACCAGGGCATAAACACCCCAGCCCATAGCAATAACCCGCCGTCTGCCTAGGCGGTCGGATAATTTACCGGCGGGCAAAGAAATAGCGGCATAGGTGGCATTAAACAGGACAAGCATCAGGGCAATATGGAAAACAGACGAGCCCAGATTCTGTGCCCGCAGTATAGCAAAGAAATCGCTGGAATTACCCAGGGTAAACACCGCCATAATAGCCAGAAACACCTTGAACCGGGTATCAAAACCGGCGGCTAATTTAATCAGATTAAATCCGGGGCGAGGGGTGCCGGGCGATGGGGGCTTTCTCTCCCTCTCCGTAACAAATCTTACCAGTATAATTACCGCCAGCACTGCGGGCACAATGCCTATTAATACCAGCCACTGGTAGGTCTTTAGGCTGAGCGCTAGCCCCCCGCCCTGAACGAGGTATATGACGATAGCGGCTATACTTAGCCCCAGGACAGCACCAGCGGTATCCATAGCCCGGTGTAGCCCGAAGCCCTTGCCCCTCTCTTCAGGTGAAACAGAATCGGCAATCAGGGCATCGCGTGGTGAAGTGCGGATGCCTTTACCAATCCGGTCGCTAAATCTGACACCCAGGACCATTCCCCAGGTTGAAGCCAGATACATAAAGGGCTTGGCTACCGTAGAAATACTGTAGCCAGCTACTGCCAGAAACTTGCGTTTGCCGATTCGGTCACTGAGCCAGCCACTGAATATCCTGAAGATAGCATCGGCGCTCTCAGACAGCCCACCAATGAGACCAATGATGGTAGTGGCTGCCCCCAGCACGTTGGATAAAAAGAGGGGGATAAGGGTAAAAATCATCTCGCTGGAGACATCAGTCAGAAAGCTGACTATACCCAGGAAGAATACATTGGGGTTAAGCCCCCGAATCTTACCCCGTCTTAAATCTCTATCAGTTACCGGTGGCTCCATTGGCGTTGGGTTAGTATATCACTCTCCACCTGATAAGGTAAGCCTGTAGACAGAGTTGCTTGACACCGGAACAGAGTGGGTAGATAGCTTACATATCAAACGTCTCGGGAGATGGGAATCTCTTGCTATGGTAGACAGGTACACGAAGTCAGTTCAATTTGAGGATAGTCTCAAGCTGTATTCTGCTATTGTAGTTTGAATGCTCACCGCAAATTCAGTCCGCTTGATAATCTCAAGGTTAGGGTAGTAAAGTAACAGGGAATAATTGAATATTCCAGAGCTAGGTTCTATTATGCTATTAAAGTAAGTCCAATTGAGAATCTTAGGGGGATAATAGCGATGGAGGAATATTATCAGAGGATTCAAGATAAGCTATTGATTCAGAAAGAGATAATAGATGCATTGCTCAAGAATCAAAATACTGGTGTAAGAAGCGACTATTATGAAGCAATAGTTAGGGATTTAGTAAGAGAAAACGTTCCAAAAGCTTTCTCTGTTTCTAGGGGAATCATTCTGAACAAAGAGGGTCAGAATAGTGAAGAATGTGATTTGATTTTATATGAATCATCCTCTTTTGACGCTTGGTTTCAATCTGGTGAAATAGTAGTAGTTTCTCCTGAAGCGGTCAGAGCTGTTATAGAAGTAAAAAGAACACTAAATCACCGTAATATACATGATGCAATAAGTAATTTAGAGCACGTTGACAGTTTGCGGAGGGGTATATTCAAGTTCATTGTTGGATTTAGCACTAATACACAATATGATACTCTGGTTCATCAATGTATACAGTCAAAAACAGTCAATAGTATGTTTGTCTTCAACACTAATAGAGCTCAAAACGATAGGATTATTGAGTCCGAGATGGAACGGTTTATGGGGATAATAAAACAAATAACTTCTACCATTCTTAACGTTGAATTTAGTGCAGGAGCTTATTATATACACCAAGTTGAGAAACCTATTAATATCACAAGGTCAGAATTAATTGTTGAAGATGGTTTCCATGTTACCAAATTTGATAATGAACCTAATGTAAGTAGAAGCTAAACAACGAAACGGTTTCTCCAACCGTCACATTGAATTAGGTAGAAAGAGGAAAGTCTGAATATTGAGAACCACAAGACAATAATGAGTGGATATAATGATTAGTTTAACTGAGTGGATAGGTATTTACGGTGCTGTAGTAGCTACTGGTGTATTTATATGGAATATCCAACTAGAAAAATGGCCACCATAAAAAGAATGTAAATATGCTTCAGGATAAATCATCGGGGGAATATATATATGTTTCACCCCATTTATCTAACGAAGTCGTGGTATTGAGCAACATATCCGAAACATAAATACCAATCAGGATACCTACTGCAGTCGGGAAAGCACCTCCTAATCCCGCTTTCCATAACTGGAATATTTTCTTACCCACCTCAGTTTGTAAAAACGAAATGTGGACAAATATCATACCGCTATCCTTGGGGAAATTTATCAAGTCTTCAAGTTCACGTTCAAGGAATGGTTCCCACCTTATACAGGACAAAGACTCTAAATGAAGAAGGTCCATTATGTTCGGATTTACATCTTGACTAAAACTCAATTTGTCCTCCAACCACTTCGACCACGAATTACCCGCTTCTTGCTGAGGTTCATTGGTTGGGGGGAATGGTTTTGGACGAATAAAAAATATAGTTGCTAGTACCCCCAATATCTTCATCTGATTGATGTTTAATTTAGGGATAGCGTCACAAGCTATTTGACTGGTCAAAGAGAATAGACTATCTGACTCCTTGGTTAATCTATCAGCAACTAATCTCGCAAGAAACTCGTGTTTTTGTTCGTCTTTAGTCTGTGCACTTGAAATTACAGCTTTCTGTAATAAGATAGAGAAATCAGGTTGACTAAGAGACTTGTCAATAATCTTCTTATTTTGCTTATTCTGCTCTTCAAGGATTTTCACTCTTTGAGCTAGCTTTTCTATGAAATCTAGAGTGTTCTGTTGAGCTTGTTCCTTTGCTTTTGCTAGGTGTCCTTTGAAGCGTTCAGCTAACCACTTCGCACTTAAACTCAGAGCTTTCTCAGCAAATTTACCAGCTGCTCCACCAATAGCTGCTACTAAAGCAATTGAAACTGGGTCTACCATTACTATTACTCCAATACTTATTCAAAACATTTGTTAGTTTATTATACAACAATATACTGACGTAAACTAAAATACTTGACATACAAGGCATACTTGTAATACAATATAGCTATGAAACAGAGTAAGAGCAAACCCAACGTATCAATAAGGATTGACCCTGAGATATTGCACCGAGCAAGGGTATCTGCTGTTACCGCTAAGAAGACGCTAGGGGAATGGTTAGCAGAAGCGATTAAAGAAAAAATCCAGAAAGGAAAGTTGTGAGGGAAAAACTATGAAAGAGAAATCATTAAGACAATTAGCTAGAGAGTTGGGGGTTTCAGCAAGCTATCTATCTCAGGTGAAGAATGGTAAGAAGAAGATAAGCAAGAACTTGTTAAGCAAGATTGATAGCAAAGTGTTAACCAATTTGGTTAACACCCATGAAGTTGATTTTGGTGCTTATGTAGCTTATAATCCTATCTGTGCCGAGGTAGCTCAGTCGGTAGAGCAGCGGACTGAAAATCCGCGTGTCCCCAGTTCGATTCTGGGCCTCGGCACCATAATAGGGCGGAAGTAGTCCAGCGGTAGAGTGCTTACTGAGAAGAGGAGGCGGGTTCAAGTCCTGTCTTCTGCTCGTGCCGAAGTGGCGGAATAGGTAGACGCGACAGTCTCAAAAACTGTTGGGGGGCGACCTCCATGTCGGTTCGAGCCCGACCTTCGGCACCAAAAAGGCTATAATTTAGGGGATAGATTGCCGAGTTGTGTAGTGGTAGCACGGGGGACTTTGGATCCTCTAGCCCTGGTTCGAATCCAGGCTCGGCAGCCATTTTGGTAATAATGTCACCTTAACTCAGTTAGCGGTTGGCGGCCCTAACCACCAAGATTCTGAATCTCTTGCTTGACTGTCGCCACCAGCCCCGGGTCTTGGGTAAGAAACGTAACTTTCTGGAAGTCGGCGATAGCTAAGTCGAATTTCTTTTTATCTTTGTAGACCAGGGCTCGCGTGTAGTGGGCGGAGGCGGAATTAGGCTCTAATTCAATGGTTTTGGTCAAATCAGCTATAGCCAAATCAAGTTCCTTCTTGTTCCGGTAGGCAATACTCCGCTCGCTGTAGGCATTGGCGTCCTTCGGTCTCATCTTTATCGTCTTATTGAAATCGTCTATAGCCAGGTCATATTCGCCTCTGGTGCGGTAGGTAATGCCCCGTCGGTAGTAGGCCACCGCCATATCGGGGTTAAGCCCGATAGCTTTACTAAAATCAGCCAGAGCCGGTTCATAGTCTTTTTTAGTAAAGAGAGCAATACCACGGGCATAGTAGGCTACATCCATATCGGGGTTAAGCTCGATAGCTTTACTAAGATTGTCAATAGCTGGTTCATATTTATGTCCCAGATAGTAGATAAGACCCCGGTCGTAATAGGCCTCAGTCATTTCTGGATTTAATTCAATGGTACGGCTAAAATCGTCAAGGGCCAGGTCGTATTCACCCTTACTATGGTAAGCGAAGCCACGGTGGTAGTAGGCCTCGGCACAATCGGGGTCAAGTTCAATGGCGGTGGTAAGGTCACTAATAGCTGGTTCATATTCTTCTCGATTACGGTAGGTGATACCTCGCTGGCAGTAAGCCTCCGCATTTTTCGGGTCGATGTCGATGGCTTTACTAAAGTCGTCAATAGCCAGTTCATATTGTTCTTTACCCTGGTAGGCAATGCCCCGGCTACAGTAAGCCTCAGCGTAGTCCGGGTTTATTTTGATTGCCCTGGTGGTATCAGCTATAGCCTTGTCAATTTCCCCCATTTTGCGGTAGGCAAGGCTGCGATAGTAATAGGTCTGGGCATCGTTGTGGGCTAATCCTATAGCTTTGTTAAAGTCACTGATGGCTAGTTGATATTCCTCTTTATCACAATAGGCAATACCCCGGTTACGGTAACCCTCAGCGTAGTGGGGATTTAGTTCGACGGCTTTGCTAAAGTCGGCAATAGCCAGTTCGTGTTGTTCTTTTCTCTGGTAGGCAAGGCTCCGGCTGTAGTAAGCCTCGGCATAATTAGGATTTATCTGCAGTGCCTTAGTAGCATCGGCTATAGCCAGGTCGTATTCCCCGGTATTGTAGTAGGTAATAGCTCGATGATAATAGGCTTCAAAGGAAGCGCTGTTTAGGCTAATGGTTCGGCTAAAGTCAATAATAGCCATTTCATATTCTCCCTGATTACGGTAGGCAATGCCCCGGTGGTAGTAAGCCTCGGCATAGGACGGGTTTAATTCAATGGCTTTACCGAAGTCGTCAATAGCCGGTTCATATTGTTCTTTTTTCAGGTAGGCAAAGCCACGGTTGTAATAGGCCTCGGCATGGTTAGGATTGGCTTCGATTGCCTTGGTGGCATCGGCTATAGCCCTGTCGTATTCCCCCTTGTGGCAGTAGGCGAGACTACGTTTATAATGGGCATCGGCAAAGCTGGGGAGTATACTTAGAATTGCCTTGGTGAATTCTGAGATGGCTTCGTCATACTTACCCTTTTCCAGTCGGGCGGTGCCAAGCTTGACGTAGTCTTTAGTTGTCATTGTCCCCCTCTAATTCTAGTGTAACCTGTAGACGAGATGTAACTTCAAATTGTTTGTGGCCAGCTATAATCTGGTTGTTTGACTTAATCTGTCCCAGTCGCATAGGCTTGCTATTTCAGATATACTATCGGGTAGTAGCTATAAAGCTCAGGTAACCAGGGTTCCGGCTCTTTTGGCTATGTTACCGTTTGAGTTTAGTCTCCGTGGGGGCGGTTTGTCAATAGTCTGCGTTCGGCAGTCCGAATCAGCCCCCGGCTACCAAAAATAAGAAGGCAAGCTGAAGGCTATCGCTTGTCTTTTTGACTGGCGTTATAGAAATGCTTAAAGAGGAAATCCATGTCAGCTCGCTCTTCCTTAACGCTTTCGCACAATCTTCTTGTATAATCCAAATAATGGTCTAAAAGGTGGATTTCCTCTTCAGGTGGCAATCTCTGGGGTAAAGACCCGTCCGGCTATCGACAAACTAAACCCAGCCGCGGAGCTTCATTGCTTCCACTACACGTTCAATAGCCTGCACGTATGCTGCTTGTCGCATGTTTATCTTGTATTCCTGGCTAGTATTTAGCACAGAATGATATGCCGCGGTCATTCTTTTATCTAATCGCTCACGGACTTCTGCTTCTTCCCAGGAGTACATATAGAAGTTCTGGACCATCTCGAAATACGAAACTGTCACACCGCCGGCGTTACATAGGAAATCAGGTATGACATGAACGCCATTACGGAATAGAATATCATCGGCTTCTGGTGTAGTTGGGCCGTTGGCTAGTTCGGCAACAATCTTGGCTTTGATATTTGAAGCATTCTTGTCGGTTATGACATTTTCTATAGCGGCTGGGATAAGTATATCAACGTCAAGCTCCAGAAGTTCCTCCATGGAGATACGCTCCATGTTTGGCAGGTTACAAACTGAGCTGGTTTCAGCCTTACATGTAAAAGCCGCCTCTGGGTCAATCCCGGCTTCACAATATACTCCGCCTTTGCTGTCACACACAGCTAATATCCTGGACCCAAATAACTCGCCGCATAACCGAGCCGCATGATATCCTGCGTTCCCGTAACCCTGCACGGCGACTGTAGCCTTGCTTAAGTCAATCCCAAGTGTCTTAGCAGCTTCACGGATAGTATACATCCCACCACGAGCCGTAGCATCACCCCGTCCCGGGGAACCGCCAACGGCCAACGGCTTGCCCGTAATAACGCCAAATTGCGGTTTCCCTGCAATCGCCGAATACTCGTCCATCATCCAGGCCATAATTTGTGGGGTGGTATAAACGTCAGGGGCAGGCACATCTTTTTCGGGTCCAATGAACTGGAATACGCCCCGCACGTATGCCCTGCTTAAACGTTCTAGTTCGCCCACTGACATTTCCTTAGGGTTGCAAATGACACCGCCTTTTGCTCCTCCTAGTGGTAAGTCAAGCAAGGCACACTTCCACGTCATCCAGGCAGCCAGTGCTCGAACAGTATCGATTGTTTCATCAGGATGGAATCTAATGCCCCCCTTTGTGATGCCTTTGGCATCGTTGTATTGGACCCTAAATCCCTGGAATATTTTGACGGAGCCATCATCCATGCGGACAGGTAACGATACGTGGAGTTCCCGCATCGGAGTCTTAATCATTGTAGTTACGTTTGGGGCTAGATTCAAAATCTCGGCACATCTGTCTATCTGTTGCTTTGCTACGTAAAACGGATTAATCTTTGCCACTTCTTTTTGCTCCTTCTAGTTGTATCTTGGATGGTTCTTCTGGTCTAACACCTTCTTTGTTGTCAGCAGGCCCTCCCGCGTGATAGCCAGATGGATAATACCACAACTAGTTTTTAATTGCGGTTCATTTTATCAAATACGGATTCTACAGTATAGTATGCCTGGAACTTTGTCAAATACCAGAGGTGTGTGGCTTATGGCTCAAATAACTGTGGACGACTTGACAAATAGTGCGCCACACTATACAATCCAGTCACTTTCTAATAGCATCTATCCGAGGGAGAATCGGAGTCGGGGATATATGGCATTAAAGCGAAGATATCGATTTCTATATTTGGCTATAGCTTGCATTGCTGGTCTTGCCGCTATATTCATAGTTGATGGCTATCTGGGTATCTATGATACTGTTTATATAACCATTGGTGAGTATGAGCAGAAAATAGAACCCGTCTGGTGGTTGTGGGAAGAGAATTCTTGGTCAAGCGGGGCAAGATGGGATGAAACGGTATCCTTCCGCTACGAGATTGAAAACCACCAGTTCTCTACCTATTCAACTCGTATTGAGGCGTCAGTATGGAAGGAGAATGAAAGGGTCATTGACCTGTTTGCCGAGGATAAATCAATAGAGCCATTTGGCAGGGTAAGAGTGGAGTGGACACTATCGAGTGAAGAGCTGGAAAGTGCTGGTTTTGGCATTGATGAATATGCCGATTACACTGTAAAGATTAATTATGGAGACGTGGAGCGAAAGATAATCGTGAACTTTTACTCTCCGGGGGTGGTGCCATACCCTGAGTCAATGCCCCCGTGGGAAAGATAGCAATGGATATGAAAATAAGAACTTACATCCTTTACGGCATCGGCATAGCGTCATGTATTGCCGGGGTAGTTTATCTAACTGCCGAATATGTGAACTATCTTTCCGAGCCGGGGAAGCTGGCTTGTCTGGTTTTAGCCGTAGGCATTTTTGCCTTTTTGGGGAGATACTTCGAGGAAATAGGCTGGTAATTTAGATGTTAATATCTTTAGGAATAATTTTATCAGTGGGTTTTGTCGGTTGGCTGGCCTGGCGGGCAGTAAGGAGAAAACAACCGATTAAAGCCCATCTGGTCATGTATGGGCTTTCTGCCCTGACTGGTATATTTACCATTGCCTTTTTCATGACTATGGATATACCAAGAATAGCCAAGGTGCTAGTGGCTATTGTCCTGGGTGCCGTTTTGATATTCGTGGCGGCTCGACAACAACGGCGAAAACAGGTAGCTCAGGACTGACCTAAGCCATAGCCCACCGGCGGTAATTACTCTTGGGTTGCCCTTCACCCCAACAATTTACCTCGCCCCTTTGGTTCTGTTCTTACCCA
>DAOUFA010000141.1:0-26303 GCA_034430355.1 Dehalococcoidales bacterium | reverse complement strand
TCAAGGGCGAGGATGATAAGACATACTATAAACATATTAATACTGCCCTGGACAATAGACCTCAGCTTACGGTAGATGATGGCGCCGACCTGGTTGCCACCCTTCATACCAAGCGAAGCGATTTAATCGGTAATGTCATTGGCGGCACCGAGGAAACTACTACCGGTATTATCCGACTACGCAGCCTGGAGAGAGCCGGAGGGTTAAAGTATCCCATAATTGCCGTAAATGACGCTCAAACCAAGTACCTTTTTGATAATCGCTACGGCACCGGACAGAGCACCATTGATGGTATTACCCGAGCCACCAACATCCTGTGGGCAGGCAAAAAGGTAGTGATTTGTGGCTATGGCTGGTGCGGGCACGGTATCGCCTTGAGAGCCAAAGGGCTGGGCGCACAGGTAATTGTAACTGAGGTAGAGCCAGTGCGTGCCCTGGAGGCAGTGATGGATGGCTACCAGGTCATGCCACTAATAGAGGCAGCTAAACTGGGCGATATTTTCATTACCACCGCCGGTGATAAAAATGTTATTGACAAAGCCCATCTCCAGGTGATGAAGGACGGAGCTATTCTAGCTAACAGCGGACATTTTAATGTAGAGATAAATATCCCCGCCTTAGAAAGCCTGGCTCATAGTAAGCAACGCATACGACCCTTCGTTGATGAATATAGCCTGAAAGACAAGCGCCGCTTATACTTGCTGGGGGAGGGGAGATTGATTAATCTGGCTGCCGCTGAGGGACACCCAGCCAGTGTTATGGATATGAGCTTTGCTAACCAAGCCCTGTGTCTGGAATATATAGTCAAGAATAAGAACCGGCTCAACCCTAAGGTTTATCCTGTTCCTGAAGAAATAGACAAACAGGTGGCCCGGTTAAAACTAAACTCTATGGGCATTGATATTGATAGTTTAACTCCAGAACAAGAGAAGTATCTAACCAGCTGGCAGGAAGGAACATAAAAAATGACTGATAGTTTTAATAGCTCACCTATCTACATGATTACTTCAGAGTCAGTTACCGAAGGACACCCTGACAAGCTATGTGACCAGATATCAGATGCTATTCTGGACACCATCCTAGCCAAGGACCCGTATGCCAGGGTAGCCTGTGAGACAGCGGTAACCAATGGGTTGATAATTGTTATGGGGGAGATTACTACCGACTGCTATATTGAAATCCCCCAGGTAGTAAGGGAAGTGGTTCGGGATGTAGGCTACACCCATCCTGAATATGGCTTTGATTATCAATCCTGTGGAGTGATGGTTTCCATTAAGGAGCAATCCAGCGATATTGCTTTGGGGGTGGACAAATCACTGGAAACAAAAATGGCTTCAGCGGCTAATGACCTGGATAAAATTGGGGCTGGTGACCAGGGGATGATGGTTGGCTTTGCCTGCAACGAGACGCCTGAGCTTATGCCGCTGCCTATTTCCCTGGCACACAAGCTGTGTCGGCGTCTGGCTCAGGTCAGGAAGGATAATACTCTACCTT
The DNA here is from genome assembly GCA_034430355.1 of Dehalococcoidales bacterium. GTDB lineage: Bacteria > Chloroflexota > Dehalococcoidia > Dehalococcoidales > E44-bin46 > E44-bin46. The sequence goes on along the minus strand of DAOUFA010000141.1, from coordinate 24,809 downwards.
ACCTCCGCCCCGATGGGAAATCACAGGTAACGGTGGAATATCATAATGGTGTTCCCAGGCGAGTTGATAGCGTGGTGCTGGGAGCCCAGCATAACCCCGACGTCAGCCAGGCTCAAATTGAAAAGGATATTATTGAGCAGGTAATCAAGGTAGCTATCCCTGCCCCACTAACCGACAGCCGAACTAAATATTATGTCAACGCTACTGGTCGATTTGTAATTGGTGGTCCGGTATCCGATACCGGTTTCACCGGACGTAAGATTCTGGTTGATAGTTACGGCAGTATTGCCCGACACGGCGGTGGTTGCTTCTCAGGCAAAGACCCGACCAAGGTAGACCGCTCAGCGGCTTATGCCGCCCGCTACATAGCCAAGAATATGGTCGCCGCCGGGCTAGCTGAGCGGGTGGAAATCCAGATTTCGTATGTTATCGGTGTCGCTCACCCCGTTTCCGTCTCCGTAGAAACCTTCGGCACGGCTAAGGTCAACCAGGAGGTGTTACTTAACCTGATTACTAAACACTTTGACCTCAGACCCGAAGCCATTATCCGAGCCCTTGACCTCCGCCGCCCTATTTATCGACAGACTGCCTGCTACGGACACTTCGGTCGAGACGACCTTGACCTCCCCTGGGAAAAGACCGACAAAGCCGAGATTCTGAGAAAAGAGGCACTAGGTTAAGTGCAAACAGGGGAGTTTAAGAGGGGCTTCGCCCCTTCAAAACCTACTTCCCCTCCTTGAATGACTAAATACTAAAGAGAGTCAAAGAGAGGCGAAGCCTCTCTTACTAACCAAATCCCCTTCCCCTTATCAAGGGGAAGGGGATAAAGGGGATAGGGTTACCTAAATAAAAAATCTAAAGGGGGGTGAGGTAGATAAAAACCTAAAAATGGAAAAGGTACTCTTTGCCTGGAGTGGTGGCAAGGATAGTGCCCTGGCTCTATATGAAATTCAAAGAAGTCAAAGGTATAAAATAGTATCTTTACTAACCACAATTACTGAGGATTATGACAGAGTCAGCCTGCACGGGGTACGGAGAACCTTAGTCGAGCAGCAGGCAAAATCGCTAGGTTTACCCCTTCAAGAGGTATTTATCCCTAAAGATTGTTCCAATGAAGAATATGAAGCCAGGATGAAGGAAGCCCTTATCAGGTTCAAACAGGCTGGTGTTTCGCGGGTAGTTTTCGGCGACATCTTCCTAGAAGAGGTAAGGAAATATCGGGAGGATAATTTATCAAAGCTAGAGATGACGGGGCTCTTCCCGATATGGGGGAGGGATAGTGCTGAACTTACCAGGTCATTTATAACCCTGGGCTTTCAGGCTATCATTATTTGTATTGATACCAAAGTTCTTGACAAAAAACTTGTGGGGAGGATAATTGATGAAAGTTTCTTAGCTCAACTTCCGCCTAATGTTGACCCGGCGGGTGAGAATGGAGAATTTCACTCTTTTGTCTTTGATGGACCGATATTCAGAGAGAGGATAGCCTATAAGCTGGGGGAACAGGTGTTAAGGGACTCATTTTATTTCTATGACTTATTGCCACCAGAGGAGACAAAATCAAAAAGGGAAGCCTGAAGGGGCAAAACCCCTTCAAAACCTATACTCCCCCTCAAACGACTAAATACTAAAGAGAGTTAAAGAGAGGCTTCGCCTCTCTTACTAACCAAATCCCCTTCCCCTTATCAAGGGGAAGGGGATAAAGGGGATAGGGTTACCTAAATAAAAAATCTAAAGGGGGTTCCCAGGAAAATCGAAGATTTTTCTGGGTGCTTAAAGGGGGTGAGGTTGGTAAACAAGATAACTAACCCCATTAAATTTGGCACCGATGGCTGGCGAGGGATTATTGCCCAGGACTTTACCTTTGATAATGTGCGGGTTTGCGCTCAGGCGGTAGCTGACTATTTAAAACAGACGGGCTTAGCCAGCCGAGGGCTAATTATAGGCTATGACACTCGCTTTGCCTCTGAGGACTTCGCTTCAGCCGCGGCTGAGGTAGCTGCCGGCAACGGGATAAAGGTGTGCCTCTGTCCCAGGGCTACCCCGACACCGGTGATAAGCTATGGCGTTCGATCTCAGGGGGCTGGAGGAGCTATTGTCATAACCGCCAGCCATAATCCAGCTATTTGGAATGGCTTTAAGTATAAAACTAAAGACGGTGTCAGTGCTCCACCTGAGGTTACGGCTGAGATAGAGAGACATATCTCCCATACCATTACCACAGGCAAGATAAAGCGGATGCCACTAGCTCAAGCCCTGGAACAGGGGTTGGTAGAATACCTTGACCTAGCTCCCATTTACCTGCACCGTTTAACCAGCCTTGTTGACCTAAATGAGCTACGCCGAGCCAAGCTAAAGTTGGTTGTTGACCCGATGTATGGAGCTGGTATCGGCTATTTCAAGGCACTACTAGGCGATGGAGCAATTAAGCTGATAGAGATAAATAATGAACGAAACCCGTTATTCCCCGGCATACAACCAGAGCCAATTGCCGCTAATTTAGCCAAGCTCTCAGTTACAGTTAAAAAACAGAAAGCAGATGTAGGACTGGCTACCGATGGTGATGTCGACCGCCTGGGCGTTGTCGATGAGAATGGTGTATTCCTAACCCCCCTCCAGGTCCTGGCTCTACTCTGCCTTTACCTGCTGGAGGTGCGGGGTGAGCGAGGGGCTATAGTCAAGACAATAACTACCACCAGCATGCTTTACCGCCTGGGAGAAATATTTAAGGTGCCGGTCTATGAGACGCCGGTGGGCTTTAAGTATGTTTCCCGGGTGATGATGGCTAAAAATGCGCTCGTTGGCGGTGAGGAATCCGGTGGCTATGGCTTCAGGGATCATATGCCGGAACGAGACGGCATCCTGTCAGGTCTCTATTTCCTTGACCTGATGATTAAAACCGGTAAAAGCCCGTCACAACTTATTGACTACCTTTATAGTAAGGTCGGACCTCACTACTTGAAGCGTATAGATATAGAATTCCCCGAGGACAAACGCCAGGAAATAACTAATCGTATCAAGCACAATCCACCCCAATCCATTGAAGGCATCAAGGTAGTGAGCATAGACACCGAAGATGGCTTCCGATTTATGCTGGCTGATACCACCTGGCTACTCATCAGGTTTTCCGGGACTGAGCCAGTGCTTCGCCTCTATGCTGAAAGTAATACTCAGGCTCGGGTAGAAAGTCTGCTTGAGCTGGGAAGGGAATTAGCCGGAGTCTAAGCTATGACCGATAAGCTTCCCCGAAAAACGGAAAAGCCCTGGGGTTTTGAGCTATTATTCGCCCATACCCCAAAGTATGCCGGCAAGGTAATCTTTATTAGAAAAGGACATCGGCTCAGCCTTCAATACCATGAAAAGAAGGATGAAAGCATGTATATCTATCAGGGGAAGGTGCGGATAGAAATTGAAGGAGCCGATGGCAGCATGACATCATACATAGCCCAGCCCGGCTACAGTATCAGAATCCCTCCCCGCACCAAACACCGCCTGGAGGCTATTGAGGATACCACCTTCCTTGAGGTGTCCACCCCTGAGCTGGAGGACGTGGTCAGGGTAGAAGACGACTACGGACGAGCCCAGCCATAGACTATATGAAAGAGCATCTGGCTAAAGGTGGGGGGAAATAAGTCTTTACCTCTTGGTGTATTGAGGGGCTTTGCGCGCCCGCTTGAGTCCAGCCTTTTTCCGCTCTTTAGCTCGAGCGTCTCGGGTAAGTAGTCTGTGCTCGCGGAGCACAGGTTTAAGGCTTTCGTCAGCCTTTACCAGGGCACGAGCAATACCATGAGCGATAGCACCCCCCTGCCCCGATATGCCACTCCCGACGACCTTAACCACAGCATTATACTTACCTATGCTATCGGTAACCAAAAGCGGTTGCATTATTACCCGGCGGTGCTCAAGACGGGGGAAACGCTCCTCATAAGGCACATTATTGACAATGATAGAACCATTGCCTGGCAGCAGCCTTACCCGGGCTACCGCCGTCTTGCGTCTGCCTACTCCATAATAGTAAGTTTCGTTTTTCATTTGAACCCTATCTCTCAGTCTGACCCAGGTGAGGGTGAGTATCACCGACATAGACCTTGAGCTTCTTCATCATATTAGCACCAAGTCGGGTGTGAGGCAACATCCCCTTAACCGCATGTTCAATTATCCGAGTCGGGTTAGTCTGCATCAGTTTATCATAAGTGATACTTTTAAGCCCCCCGGGATATCCCGAATGTCTATAATAGACCTTCTGCTTGGCTTTATCACCGGTAACACGAACCTTCTCGGCATTGATAATAACAACATAATCGCCGACATCCAAATTACGGCTGAATATTGGTTTGTGCTTACCCATAAGTAAGCCAGCCACCCGAGTGGCTAGCCGACCTAAAACCTGGTCGGTAGCATCAATAACATGCCAGTCTCGCTTAATTTCAGACACCTTAGTGCTATAGGTTTTCACTATATCTCCCCTCCCAAGGGGCTGGGATAATTTACCCGCATAAGGCACAGCCCACAGGCAGGAGCTGCCGGACCAGCTAGACCGGGCTTCCTGGCCTCAATTATACTATGAAACTGGTCAACACTCACTTTACCCAAGCCAACTCTAATTAGAGCGCCGACTGTATTGCGTATTTGATGGGGTAAGAAAGAGTTAGCCACCATATTGAAAACGGCTAATTCACCATCCTTGTCTATTTTTGCCTGATACACCTTCCGCACCGTGTTCCTTGTCCCGACCCCGATACAACTAGCAAATGACGCCAAGTCGTGCTCGCCAACCAGAGCCTGGCATGCCCCATTCATAGCTTCAATATCAAGGCGTCCGGTAACCAGGCAAGAAAAGCCCCTCATGATTGGAGACCGGGTCAAGCTATTTAATATATAGTAGTTATATTCCCGGCTAATGGCATCACGCCTGACATTAAAAGAATCGTCCACTCTATGGGCTGATTTAACGGCAATATCCCGAGGTAAATAGTAGTTCAATCCGTTAATAAAAGCCGGTAAGGAAAGGGGCGACTTAGTCCTGAAGCTAACCACCTGTCCCTTAGCATGAACTCCAGCATCAGTTCGACTAGCTGCCATCACCCGAAGCCTTTCTCCGGTAAGCTTCCACAACGCTGCCTCCGTCTCGCCTTGAATAGTGGGGAAATCACCCTGTAGCTGAAGGCCGTGGTAGTGGGTACCATCATATTCCATAATCAATACAATCTTGGTAGTTGTTACCAAGCCGACAACCTTCCTTACACTACCAACTCAAGCCGAACCATAGGTGCTCCATCACCCAATCTAGGTCCTAACTTAGTGATACGGGTATAGCCACCAGGGCGTTCAGCATACCTAGGGGCAAGGTCAGTAAATACCTTATCGGTCACCTTCTTATCTATAATAAATGACAATGCCTGACGGCGGGAGTGAAGTCCGCCCTTCTTACCCAAGGTAATCATCTTCTCCGCCAGGCCACGCACCTCCTTGGCTTTAGCCTCAGTGGTGGTAATTTTTTCGTAGCCCAAAAGGTCGGTAACCAAGCTACGAAACATCGCCCTTCGGTGTCCCGAAGGTCTGCCTAATTTTCTACCAGCTACTTTATGCCTCACCCTCTATCTCCTCTTCATCTGACGGAGCTGGCTCTGCAGCTGGAGGGGTAAGGGACAGTCCTAGCTCACTGAGCCGCTCCTCTATCTCCTGCCTAGACTTCTGCCCAAAATTCCGCAGCGAAAGCAATCCTTTCTCCCCGGTAGCAATAATCTGCCCCACGGTAGCAATGCCGCCGCGCCGTAAGCAATTCATAGTACGCACTGATAAAGTTAGTTGCTCTACCGGCATATTATATTTCTCCTCAGGGATAGCTAAACCAACAAGCTCCTCCTCCTTTAACGGAGCAACCTTGGCATAATTGACAAACGGGGTCAACTGCTCTACCAGAATAGCAGCACTGCGGCTGATGGCATCAACTGGTGATATAGTCCCGTCAGTCCACACCTCCAGATACAACTGCTCGCGGCTACTCTCCTGACCAACATGAGTTGGCTCAACACTAAAATTAACCTTACGTATCGGGGTAAAGATGGCATCCACTGGAATCGTGCCTACAGGCAGATTATCACTGGACTCAGCTTGCCTATAGCCTTCAGCTACTTCCACATCAAACTCCACATAAAGTTTGGCCTCAGGCGAATCTAAAGTAGCCAAATAAAGCTCAGGATTGGCAATTTCAAAGTCGGTTGAGGGCTTAATGTCAGCCGCACAAACTCGCCCCTCCCCTTCTACCTCCAGTGTTAACTTACCTGGTTGACCAGAAAGGGGGATTAACCTCAATTCTTTAACATTAAGTAAAAACTCGGTAACGTCTTCCATCACATGAGGAATGATGGAGAATTCATGCTGAATCCCTTCAATCCTAACCCTGGTTACGGATGCCCCGCTAAGGTAGCTAAGCAGCACTCTCCGTAATGAATTGCCTAGAGTAACGCCGAAGCCTTTCTCCAGTGGCTGGGCTAAAAATCGCCCGAAGTTATCTTTACTCTCAATACATTCAATCTTCGGTATTGCCAGCTGAGACAAAGTGCTACCTCCTCATCAATGTATTATCGTGAGTAGTACTCAACTATAGTCTTTCCCTCAAATTTAGCATCAATATCATCAGGGGTAGGCAGTGATAAAACTCGACCAACCAGGTTCTCCTTATCCAGGCTTAACCAACTCAAAACCGACTTAGCTGGAATATTCTGAACCACTTGCTGATAATATTCAGTTTTGGTACTACTCGCCTTCCAACTAATGACATCATCTTCCTTGACCAAGCAGGAGGGTATATCGGTTTTACGCCCATTAAGCAAGATATGTCCGTGTTGAACTAGCTGACGAGCCTGAGAGCGAGAATCGGCGAAGCCTAAACGATAGACCACATTATCAAGTCGTCTCTCTAACAGCACCAGTAGATTTTCCCCGGTGATGCCTGACTGCTTCTCAGCTTGAGCAAAAAGCCGCTTAAACTGTCCCTCCATAAGTCCATAGGTATAGCGGGCTTTTTGCTTCTCCCTTAATTGGAAACCACGGTCAGAAATTCGGCGGCGGCGGCGACCAAACTGTTGCCCCGGGGGTTTCCCTCGCCTATCCAGGGCACACTTAGGCGTAAGGCACCTGCTACCTTTAAGCATTAATTTCTCACCGCTACGGCGGCACAATCGACAAACGGCGGCGGTATATCTTGCCATTTCTGCTCCTACACTCGTCTTCTTTTAGGAGAGCGACAACCGTTATGTGGGATAGGCGTCACATCCCTAATACTAGTAATATAAAGGCCTGCACTCTGGAGCGAACGAACAGCTGCCTCGCGTCCACTGCCCGGCCCTTTAACATAAACCTCTATTTGGCGTAAGCCGTGCTCCATCCCTCTACGGGCGGCATCACGAGCTGCCAATTGAGCAGCATAGGGAGTGCCTTTACGCGAGCCTTTAAACCCGGCTGTCCCTGAACTTGCCCAAGCAATAACGTTCCCCTGAGGGTCGGTGAGAGTCACCATGGTATTATTAAAAGTGGACTGGATATAGGCTCTCCCTTCGGGAATAGATTTACGTTCTCGCCTTCTTACTTTAGTTCGCTTCTTCTGCGGCATTCTAAGTCTCCTATCTAATTATACATCATGAACTTGGCTATTTCTTGGTGGCACCCCGCCTCTTGCCCCTACCAGCTACTGTTTTGCGAGCACCACGCCTGGTACGAGCATTGGTTCGCGTTCGCTGCCCTCTAACCGGCAGGCCATGGCGGTGCCTGATACCACGGTAGCTACCAACCTCAATGAGACGCTTGATATTAAGGTCAACCGCTTTTCTAAGTTCACCCTCAACTTTATACTCCCGGTCAATAACCTCTCGGAGGCGATTAACCTCGTCTTCGGTAAGGCTATCGGCCTTGGTCTCAGCATTGACACCGACTTGAGCTAGAATCCGGTGGCTCGTGGTAGGGCCAATGCCATAGATATATTGTAGCGAAACCCAAATTTGCTTATTTTTAGGTATATCTACACCAGCTATGCGCGGCATTATAGTCCTCCCTCAATAGACATTTAGCCCTGCCTCTGCTTATGCTTAGGATTGCGACAAATGATCCTGACTACCCCCCGCCGTTTCACCACCCGACAATTTTTACATCTAACCTTAACTGAAGCTTTAACTTTCACAATAAGTCCTCATTACTTGAACCGATAGGTAATCCTACCTCGACCCAGGTCATAAGGGGAAAGCTCTATCAATACCTTGTCACCGGGCAGGATTTTAATATAATGTAATCTTATCCTACCCGAAATGTGAGCCAGTACCTTATGCCCGTTAGGCAGCTCGACACGAAACATAGCATTAGGCAACGGCTCCACTACCGTCCCCTCAACCTCAATAGTCTCTTTCTTAGCCATAAACTCCTTGTCTATACAATAGTAAGTACCTCTGGTTCAGCCTCGGTAATGGCAATGGTGTGTTCAAAGTGGGCAGAAAGACTCCCATCAGCAGTAAATACCACCCAGTGGTCATTACCAAGCCGAGTACGCCAATCGCCAATATTCACCATAGGTTCAAGGGCAAGGGTCATACCCTTTTTCAACACTGGTCCGGTGCCTGGCTGACCAAAATTGGGTATCTGGGGTTCCTCATGCATCTCCCGGCCAATACCGTGCCCAGTATACTCACGGACCACCGAATAGCCCTTTGACTCAGCATAATTCTGAATAGCGGCTGAGATATCACCCAATCTTGCCCCGGGATAAGCCACCGCAATACCAGCGTTGAGGGCAGCCTGGGTAGCTTCTAGAAGCTGCCTAGCCTGTGGGCTAATCTCGCCGACAGCTACTGTCACGGCAGCATCACCCTGAAAACCATTAAAAATCACTCCAAAGTCAAGAGATACAATATCACCTTCATTTAAAACCCGCTCCCCCGGAATCCCGTGCACTATCTCATCATTTACTGACACACAAAGGTTAGCCGGAAATCCCCGGTATCCCTTAAATGAAGGTTTAGCTCCCAGCCTGGCTGACTCTCTGCTGGCGATAATATCCAACTCCCTGGTTTTCATCCCCGGTCTCACTTGTTCACTCAATATCCCCAATATGGTAGCCACAATTCTGCCTGCCTGCCGCATAACGGCAATCTCCCGGTCAGACTTGATAATTATACCCATCTAACCACAAACTCTCTCTGCCTGAAGGGCAGCCACTATCCTCTTGCCTACCTCGTCTACACCCCCCTCGCCATCTATCTCCACTAGTTTACCAGCCCGGGTATAATAATCAATAAGGGGGGCTGTCTCGGCAAAGTAGACCTCCAGTCGCTTTTTGACCGCTTCCATAGTATCATCAGGGCGTTGATATAGCTCACCGCCGCACTTATCGCACTTACCCCAAACCTTGGGAGGCGAACTTATGACATGATACGGCGTCTGGCAATTACGGCAAACCCAACGTCCACTCAAGCGCTTTATAAGCCCCTTTTCAGAGACCTTGATATATACTACCTTATCTATAGCCTTAGCCTCCCGGGCTAAAGCCTTATCCAATGTCTCGGCTTGTTTCAGATTCCTGGGAAAACCATCAAGGATTACCCCGGATTCACAATTTGGAGCTGACATACGCTCCAGAACTATTCGTATTGAAATGGGGTCAGGGACTAGCACCCCCTTTTCCATATAAGACCTGGTCTGCCTTCCCAGCTCGGTCCCCTGCTCTACTGCCTGCCGTAACAAGTTGCCCGAAGCAATATGAACCAAATTTAGCTTCTGAGCCACGTAAGCAGCTTGTGTTCCCTTGCCCGACCCGGGGGCACCTAGAAAAATAATATAGAGATTGTTTATCAACCTCACCCCCTTAGTCCCCCTCTCCATGATATGGATATATATATTCCTATCATGAGGGGGAAGGTGCGTGTTTTGAAGGGGCTTCGCCCCTTCAAACTTCCCTTGATAAGTAACCTTACAGTATACAATCTTTACTCCGATTTCAACTGTTGAGAAGACTTTTTATTTGATAAAGCCTTCATAGCGCCGCATTACCAGTTGCGCTTCCATCTGCTTCATAGTATCCAAAACAACACCAACCATAATAAGTAACCCCATGCTAGATAACTGTATTACCTGAATATTGGTAATCTCTCGAATCAAAAAGGGCACTACCGCCACTCCCGCCAGAAAAAGGGCTCCTCCCCAGGTAATACGCTTAATGACCTGGTTAAGATAATCAGCGGTATGTCTCCCTGGTCGAATCCCAGGGATAAACCCTCCTTGCCGTTGTAAGGCACCGGGCAAATCCTGCTGGCCAAAGATTACCATAGTATAGAAGAAGGTGAAGGCGAGCACCAGCGCAAAATAGAGACCCCAGTAAAATAAGCCCATAGGCAATGCTGCCTTGGGGTCAAACAAATTCACAATAGTGTTGGCAAAGTTAGGGTCAGCTCCAGCTGGAGCCGCAAAATAACTAGCTATCATACCGGGGAACATTACCAGTGACATACCAAAGATAAGAGGTATCATTCCGGCGGTGTTTACCCGCAGCGGGATATGGGTTGAGCCGGCTTGCCGATACATCCGACCACCGCGAAAGATGCTACGAGCATACTGAACCGGAATACGACGGTGTGCCTCGGTAAAGATAACTATTACCGCCATAGTGGCTATGGCTATGAACACATAAAGTGCTAAACCAGAGGTGTTTCCGGCAGCTAAAAAGCCCTGACCTATCATGGTAGGTAGGGCAGCCACGATGCCACCAAAGATTATTATAGATATACCATTACCAATACCATATTCGGTAATAAGCTCACCCAGCCAGACCAAGAACATAGTGCCGGCTATCATAGCCAAGACCATAGCTGCCATCGGCAGACCGGGGGTGGTAGTGACAACACCCTCACGCTGGAGCAAGATTATCTGTCCGTAACCGGCGAGAGCGGCCATAGGCACAGTCAACCAGTGGGTATACTGATTAATCTTATTCCTGCCCGCCTCTCCCTCCTGGGAAAGGACTCGCAGTCGGGGGATAATGGGCGTCATTAGCTGCATAATAATGGTAGAGGTTATATAGGGATAGACCCCCATCGCCACCACACTGAAATACCTCATAGCCCCGCCACTAAACAGGTCTAGCATGCCCAGTAAGGCATTACGCTGAAATAGCTCCTGCAGGGCGGTGGCATCCACCCCGGGAAGAGGCACATGAGCCACAAAACGGAAGACCACCAGCATGCCTATGGTAAAGAGAACCCGGCGCCTTAAATCGGGTATACGGATGGCGTCAAGCAGTGCCTGGAGTAATCGTGGTCTAGCCTGTCTTGGCCGCATGCCCGACCTCCTCCACTGTGCCCCCAGCTGCCTCAATCTTGGCTTTAGCCGCAGCCGAGAACTTATTTGCCTTTACCAAAAGAGGATGATTAATATCACCCTCAGCCAGAACCTTAATTGGGTGCCGTAGAGATTTTACCACTCCGGCGGCGACCAATCTTTCCGGTGTTACCTCACTCCCAGCCTCAAACATATTAAGTTTACTTATATTAACAGTGCTATATTCGGTCCTAAAAATATTGACAAAGCCACGCTTCCGGGGCAAGCGTTTGATTAAAGGCAGCTGCCCACCTTCAAAGCCACGGCTCATCTTATACCCGGAACGAGACTTCTGCCCTTTACAACCTCGCCCGGAATAGGTGCCATGTCCACTACCATCCCCCCGACCCACCCGCTTTCGGCTTTGCTTAGAGCCAGGGGCTGGGGAGAGTTCATCCTGCCTCACGAGCCTGCCTCCTCTACCTTAACTAGATGTTTCACCTTATTAATCATGCCCCGAATTGGGCTACAGTCATTATGGGTAACACTCTGATTTAGTCGATGAAAACCGAGAGCCTTTAACGTCCGCCGCTGAACCTTATTATAGCCGATACTACTCTTGACCCAGGTGATACGTAGCTTAACCACTAGGCATCGTCTCCTCAACTTTAACGGCTGACTTACGTTTGGCTAACTCCTCTTTCGGCTGCTTAAGCTGCCTGAGGGCAAGCATCGTTGCCTTAGCCACGTTAACCTTATTTGCGCTACCCAATGATTTAGTCAAAATATCCTTAATTCCGGCGGCCTCAACCACAGCCCGGATACTACCTCCAGCGATGATACCTGTACCCGGCGCGGCTGGTTTGAGCAAGACCTTAGCTGCTCCAAATTTAACCCTTATTTTGTAGGGAATAGTAGCCCCAGCCAGCGGTACTTTAATCAAATTCTTCCTAGCCACAGCACTAGCCTTGCTGATTGCCGCTGGCACTTCATTAGCCTTACCGGTGCCAATACCTACATGGCCGTTGCCATCCCCGGTTACCACCAAGGCGCTAAAATTGAGGCGTTTTCCTCCCATCATTACCTTGGTCACCCGATTAATATAGACCAGCTTGTCACTCAGTACCAGCTCAGTGGGGTCTATTTTGCTTATTAGCTCCTTCACCTACCTCAAAGACCTCCTCAAAATTTCAGCCCTTCTTCCCGAGCTGCCTCAGCCAGGGCTTTAACTCGGCCATGATACTTGTATCCGCCACGGTCAAAAACTGCCTGTGTTATCCCTTTAGTCAATGCCCGCTTAGCCACCAGAGAGCCGACAAGCTCAGCCTTACCCGTCTTTACCTTACCCACCACCGCACCTTTTATTTCGGGGTCAAGGGTTGAGGCGTGGGTCAGGGTACGCCCCAGCGAATCATCAATAACCTGAGCATAAATATGATTCAAGCTACGAAAAACACATAAACGCGGTCTAGAGGTAGTGCCTTTCACCTTGACTCTAACTCGACTATGTCTTCTGAGACGTGCCACCCTGGGCTCAACTTTGCTCATTATTCCCCTCACCCAGCACTCTGCCTGCCTTTGCCTGGCTTCAAGTGAACTAGCTCCCCAACATATCTAATACCTTTACCTTTATAAGCATCGGGGGGGCGAATAGCCCTAATCTCGGCTGCCATCTGACCAACAACGGCTTTATCAATCCCGGTAACCTTAATGCGATTTGTCCCCTCTACCATCAGAGATACACCGGGCAACGGTGATACCTCTACGGGGTGGGAAAAGCCGACATGAAATATCAGCTTATCCCCTGCCTTTTCCACCCGATAACCCACCCCTACCATCTCAAGACTTTTCTCAAAGCCACTGGCTACCCCCTCCACCATATTAGCCAACAGGCTCCGCGTCAGCCCGTGTAAGGAACGATGCTCCTTACTGTCACTAGGTCGCGACACCATCAGGGTACTATTGTCTAAGGTGATAGACATATCAGGGCTGAAACGACGACAAAGCTCCCCCCTGGGACCGGTTACCGTGACCTCGTTCCCTTGATTAATACTCACCACCACTCCTGGTGGCACCGTTATCGGCATTCGCCCCACTCTAGACATATATACCACCCCGACATTGATTTACCATACATAGCATAATAGCTCACCACCAATCCCCTGGCGCCAAGCTTGGTGCCCGGTCATCACACCCTCAGGCGTAGAGATGATAGCAATTCCCAAACCACCATAAATACGCGGGATTTCCTTTCGCCCAGCATATACCCTCAATCCGGGCTTACTTACTCGCTCCAATCCAGAAAGGACTGGTTGATTTTTATCATCATATTTAAGGTGAATCTTAATTGCTCGGTGTGACTTACCCCTAAGCACCTCATAATCATTAATAAATCCTTCGGCTTTAAGGATTCTAGTAATAGATAGCTTCATCTTTGAGGTTGGTATCAGTACCGAATTATGCCTCACCATAATAGCATTGCGTATTCGGGTTAGCATATCAGCTATTGGGTCAGAAACAGTCACACCTATCTCCTTAGTCTTATTTTAGAACATCTAGTTACCAGCTTGATTTTCTTACCCCGGGAATCTGCCCCGCCAGAGCCAGCTTACGAAAACAAATACGACACAAGCCGAACCTACGGATATAGGCACGAGGCCGGCCACACAAATAGCACCGATTACGCTGCTGCACTCTATATTTGGCAGGACGCTCCGACTTTACAACCTTTGACTTTTTAGCCATTTCTACTTCAATCCCGGCTGAAAGGCATACCTAATGCCTCCAGCAGATGTCTAGCCTCATCATCCGTCTTAGCCGTAGTGATAATTGACACCTCCAGTCCCCGTACCCTATCTATCACATCGTAATCTACCTCAGGAAAGGCGATTTGCTCCTTAAACCCCAGTGTGTAATTGCCCTGACCATCAAATGAGTTTCGGGGAACCCCCTGAAATTCACGCACCCGAGGTAAGACAGCATTTACCAGCTTGTCAAAAAAGTCATACATACGCTCTCCCCGCAGGGTTACCTTTAACCCGATAGGCATTCCTGTCCTCAACCTGAAGGAAGCAATGGATTTCTTAGCCCGGGTTACCACTGGTTTCTGCCCCGAAATAGCCGTCAAATCCCTCTCAGCTGCTTCCAGAGCCTTAGCCTCCCGAATCGCCTCGCCCAAGCCGATATTAAGCACTACCTTATCCAGCCGTGGTACCTGCATTATATTCCTGTACCCATAAAGCTCCATCAGGTTGGGGGTAACCTCTTTCCCATACCTTTCCTTGAGTCGTGACATTTAATCAATTACCTCACCACAAGAACGACAGATACGAACCTTCCTACCATCCTCTAAACGGTGGAAGCCAACCCGGGTAGGATGATTACACCGGCTACACAATAGCATAACATTTGCCACATGAATTGGTGCCTCCCGTTCTATTATGCCTGCCTGCCTAGCCTGACGCACCGCCCTGGTATGCCTTTTGATAAAGTTGATTCCCTCTACCAGTACCTGTTCATCCTTGGGGTAAGCAAAGCGCACCTTACCCTTTTTGCCCTTATCCTTACCAGCAATAACAAGCACGGTATCATTCTTCCTAATCTTCACCACTTCCCTCCTCACAAAACTTCAGGTGCCAGTGATATAATCTTGGTAAAATTTTTCAGCCTCAACTCCCTGGCTACCGGGCCAAATATTCGAGTTCCTCTGGGATTATTCTTATCACTAAGAATAACCGCCGCATTTTCATCAAACCTGATATAAGAGCCATCGGAGCGCCGATATGGCTGAGCGCTACGAATGATAACCGCCCTGACCACGTCTCCCTTCTTGACCACTGCCCCCGGGATGGCTCGTTTGACCGAAGCGACAATAACATCACCCACACGGGCATATCTCTTCCTGGTGCCGCCCAATACATTAATGCACATAATTTGTCGGGCGCCAGTATTATCGGCCACCTTAACTCTGGTATAAGATTGAATCATGCTACTTTACCCCGAAACTAATTTCAGGTTATTTCCTCAGGCTGAACCTTAACTAACTCGCCTTTGGTTATTATCTCAGCTACCCGCCACCGCTTCTGCCTGGAGAGGGGGCGAGTCTCTATAATCTTAACTATATCGCCTAGCCCACACTCATTATTCTTATCGTGGGCTTTATATTTAACCACTCGCCTGACGGACTTCTTATATAGCTGATGGCGCTTGGGGGTTTCTACCGCCACCACCACCGTCTTATCCATCCGATTACTGACCACACGTCCAAACCTGACTTTGCGTTTCTCATCCATAGGCTCAAGATTTTTCTGGATACTTTATACCCAGCTCCCTCTCTCTTATTATAGTCATTAATCTGGCAATCTCCTTTTTAACCCTCGGGATTTCGCGGTGGTTTACCAACTGCTTGGTAGCCAAGCGAAAGCGAAGATTAAAAAGCTCCTGATGAGCTGCTTCTAATTGTTTGGTCAATTCCTCGTCACTGAGAGCTCGAATCTCATCAACCTTCAACTTGGGCTAGCTCCTTACTTACCGAATCACTACCAACGCCGGCCTCAACTCCCCTGACCACAAATTTAGTGCCGATAGGAAGCTTATGTGAAGCCAGCCGCATTGCTCCCTTGGCTACTTCCTCGTCAACACCCCCCATTTCAAATAAGACTCTCCCCGGTTTGACCACGGCTACCCAATGGTCCAGGGAACCCTTACCCGAACCCATACGGGTCTCAGCCGGCTTTCGGGTAACTGGTTTATCCGGGAAAATACGTATCCAGATTTTACCACCACGACGAATATAGTGGGTAATAGCCCGCCGGGCGGCTTCGATCTGCCGACTAGTAAGCCAAGCAGCGTCCAGTGCCTGCAGACCAAAATCGCCAAAAACAACCGTGTTCCCGGCCTGGGCTTTGCCTCGACGGCGTCCTTTATGAGTCTTGCGGTATTTCACTCGTTTCGGTTGCAGCATCTTTCTCCTCTGATTTCACCGAGGTAGTGTCTATAGCCTTTGCCTTCTTCGCTCTTCTTGTCGGCTTTGCCGGTTTCTCCCCTGATTTCACTGAGGTAGTATCTACATCCTTTGCCTTCTTTACTCTTCTTGTCGGCTTTGCCGGTTTCTCCCCTGATTCTACAGAAGCAGGTTTTACTGGCTCGGCTACCTCTTCCGCCGGCGCCGCTGGTACCTCCTCAACTTCAGCCACTGGCTCGGCTACCTCTTCCGCCAGCGCCGCTGGTACCTCCTCAACTTCCGCTACTGGACCGGCTAGCTCTTCTGCCGGCTCAGCAGGTGCTTCCTCAACTTCAGCCACTGGCCCGGCTAGCTCCTCTGCCAGTTCACCAGGTGCTTCCTCAGCTTCCGCCACCTTAGCTTGGGGAAGGATATCACCTCTATATATCCAGACCTTTACCCCAATCCGACCGAGAGTGGTACACGCCTCAGTAAAGCCATAATCAATATCAGCCCGTAGCTTGTGCAGGGGTACCTGCCCCCGATGCATCATTTCACGGCGAGCTATCTCGGCACCACCCAATCTACCAGCACAATTGATTCTCATCCCCTTAGCACCAGCCTCAAGGGTGCGAAAAATGGCTTGTTTCATCGCCCTCCGGTGAGAAACACGACGCTCAATCTGCTCAGCTACTGCCCTGGCGACTAAATAAGCATCAAGTTCGGGCTGCCGTATCTCCTGGATATTCAATTGGACTCTACTGCCAATAAGACCCTCAAGGTGTTGCCTCATTTCATCAACTCTTTGCCCTCCCCGCCCGATGACCACACCAGGGCGGGCGGTATGAATAGTTACCAACACCCTATTTGCCTGACGGTCAATTTCCACCAGAGAGACGCCAGCATCGGCATATTTAGACCTGATAGCCTGCCGAAGTTTTAGGTCTTCTTGCAAAAACTCCACGTAACGCTTGCTGGCATACCACTTGGCCTGCCAATCCCGTATGATACCGATTCTAAAGCCGGTAGGATGAACCTTACGACCCAACTTTTTCCTCCTGCTCGGCAACAACTACTGTAATATGACTAGACCGCTTAAGGATAGGGCCGACTCGCCCTCGAGCCCGGGGGCGAAACATCTTAAAGGTTCTTGCCTCGTCAACAACGATGCTAACAATCTTTAAATCCCGGGACGTCTGGAAATTGTTCTCAGCATTAGCTGCCGCTGACCTCACTACCTTGGCTACAACTCGAGCTGTAGGTGACGAGGCAAACTTGAGTATGGTCAAGGCTTCGTCTACCGTCTTGCCCCGTACCATATCTACTAACAGACGCACCTTACGGGATGGTATGCCTGTGTCTTTAGCCACTGCTCTCACTTCCATGTTATGCCCTACTTTCTCCTTCTTACCTCAGTAGTTCTTTCTGCCCTAGCCACGTGACCCCTGAAGGTTCGAGTTAAAGCAAACTCACCTAATTTATGCCCTACCATATTCTCGGTGATAAAAATAGGCATATGTCTCCGGCCATTATGTACCCCGATGGTAAGCCCTATCATCTCAGGCAGGATGGTAGACCATCGCGCCCAGGTTTTTATCACCGCCTTCTGACCGGAGCGGTTAACAGCTTCCACCTTCTTTAGTAGTTTGGGGTCAATGGCTGGTCCCTTCTTAGTTGACCTTGACATCTGGCTTCACCTTTCCGTCTACTTTCTCCGACGCCTAACAATCATCTTATCTGAGGGTTTGGGCTTACGGGTTCTATAGCCCAGAGCTGGCTTCCCCCACGGTGTCTTAGGTCCGGGCATGCCTATTGGCGACCTGCCTTCCCCACCACCATGAGGGTGGTCACGCGGATTCATCGCCGAGCCTCTCACCGTAGGTCGCCAACCTAACCACCGCTTACGACCTGCCTTGCCCAATTTAATACCCTGATGGTCAATATTCCCTACCTGCCCGATGGTAGCTAAACAATCAGCACGAATACGCCTTACCTCACCAGAGGGTAACCGAACCAGGGCATATTCACCCTCCTTCACCATTAATTGAGCGGCAGCTCCAGCACTTCGCACCATCTGTCCGCCCCTGCCCCTCTCCAACTCAATATTATGTACCAAAGTACCGCTGGGGATTAGCTTCAAGGGCAATGTGTTCCCGGGTCTTATCTCAGCCTCAATGCCTGACTTTATCGTATCCCCGAGACTAAGCCCTGAAGGGGCGAGGATGTAACGCTTTTCCCCATCAGCATAGTAAATAAGAGCAATATTGGCTGAACGGTTAGGGTCATATTCAATAGCCGCCACTTTACCGGGAACACCAACCTTATCACGCTTAAAGTCAATGATGCGGAGTCTTCGTTTGGCACCCTTACCCCGGTGACGAACTGTTATTCTGCCCTGGCTATTCCGCCCCGCTCTCCTCTTAAGAGGTAGAAGTAGCGATTTCTCTGGCTTACCTTTAGTAATTTCTTCAAAGGTAGAGCCGCTCATACCCCGCCTACCGGGAGAGGTGGGCTTATATACCTTCAGACCCATTTCTTAATATAATCTCCTTTACGCAATTCCCCTATTTTGACTCTCTTATTTTCCCCTGCCAACTTCTCCTTTTATTAAACACCTTCAAAGAGTTCAATCTTATCCCCTAGCACCAGGGTGACTATCGCCTTTTTCCAGGGCGGGGTTAACACCCGCCGTCCGCCTACCCTCCGCACCTTACCATGGACGGTTATCACATTAACTGCGGTCACCTTGACCTTAAATGCCGTTTCCACAGCCTGTTTAATCTGTGGTTTGTTAGCCCCTCTGGCTACTTCAAAGGCATATTTGCCCTGAGCTTGAAGCTCGGTATCCTTCTCGGTTATTACCGGACGGCGCAATACTTCATAGGGATGCATGGCTCTCTCCCTGAGATAGTTTCTCTCCCCACACCTCTTCTGCCTTGCGCACAGCCGCCTCAGTCATCAATAACCTTTTATGGGCAAGGATGTCAACCACATTAAGTAGACTAGCAGGCATTGTCTTAATCCCTGGCAGGTTACGGGCTGACTTAACCACGCTGCCCTCGGCTTCCCTGGTAACAATGAGAGCTGAGGAATTCACCCCCAGCGCTGCCAAAATCTTTATCATTTCCTTAGTTTTAGGCTCATCAAGTTTCAGTTGTTCCAAAGCCACTAACTCCCCGTCCCTTGCCTTGGCTGATAGTACACAGCATAGAGCTAATTGACGCACCTTTTTAGGCATTGCCTGCCGGTAGCTCCTGGGCTTGGGGCCAAAAGCGACACCTCCTCCTCGGCGTAGTGGTGACCTTCGGCTACCAGCTCGGGCAGAACCAGTGTGTTTCTGCCGAAACAACTTCCGAGTGCTACCCGAAACCTGGCTACGAGTTTTAGTACTAGCCGTTCCTTGACGAGCGTCTGCCTGCTGCCTTACCATTGCCTGGTGTACCACTGCCTGATTAAACGGCACGGCAAAAACTCGGTCACTCACCTCAATGTGTTTAATCACTTCCCCGGCCAAGCTATAAACTGGAACCTGCACTTGCCTACTTCCTCCCAGCCTCACCCCCGGAAGTCTCCGATTTCTGGGGGAGCCCTTCTGATTTCCGTATTAGTAATAATCCATTGGTAGCCCCGGGCACTGCCCCCCTAACCACCAGCAGGTTACGGGCAGGGTCGGCTTTAAATACCTCCAAATGACGCACCGTCACCTGCCTATTCCCCATATGTCCCGCCATGCGCATCCCTTTGAATACCCTACCCGGAGAGGTAGTCGCCCCTATTGAGCCTGGGGCACGGTGTCGGTCAGACTGCCCATGCGTTTTTGGTCCGCCGGCAAAATGATGGCGCTTGACGACACCGGCAAAGCCCTTACCCTTGGACACCCCGGTAATATCAATCAGGCCCCCTACCTGAAACAAGCTAACATCAACCTTGTCCCCGACTTTAACCGTTTCAATATCATCGGTTCTGAATTCTCGAAGATACTTAAACTGACCCAACCCCTTGAGATGTCCCCGCTGAGGGGAGTTGAGCCGTTTTGCCTGACCAAATCCAAGCTGAACAGCATTATATCCCCCGTTAGCTGCCGTTTTAACCTGTACTACCGTGCACGGTCCAGCCTCAATAGCGGTTACTGCCTCGGCTTCACCACTGTCCCCACATATCTGGGTCATACCTAACTTTCGGCCAATAATCCCCTGGGTCATATCCCTAGCCATCCTAGACTTTTTATAACTTAATATCGATACTAACTCCTGAAGGTAGACTCAAGTTAGCCAAGGCGTCTATTGTTTTAGAAGTCGTCTCTACAATATCAATAAGACGCTTATGGGTCCGAATTTCAAACTGCTCCTGGGAATCCTTATCAATAAAGGGGGAGCGGATAACACTAAACTTCTGGATATGAGTAGGCAGGGGTATCGGTCCAATAACAATAGCCCCCGTCCGCTCCACTGCCTCAACAATCTGCAGAGCTGATTGGTCAAGTATCTTGTGGTCATAACCCTTTAGCTTAATACGAATCTTCTGCTTAGGCATAGAACAAATTCACCTTCTACCAGTAGCTTTAATCTCGTCCACCAATTCGGCTGGTAGCTCCTCATAGCGATAAAACTCCATAGAATGGGTGGCTCTGCCCTGAGTTAGTGACCTGAGGCTGGTGGCATAGCCAAAGGTCTCAGCTAAGGGGATGAGTGAATGAACCACGCGCATTTCGCCCTGTGTTTCTATAGCTTCAATTCGTCCCCTCCTTGAATTGAGGGCACCTATTATATCGCCCAGAAATTGTTCCGGGGTAACCACCTCTAACTTCATAATTGGCTCGAGAAGGATAGGTTTGGCTTTAGCCACACCATCCTTTAGAGCCCTTGAGCCAGCCATCTTAAAAGCTATATCTGAAGAGTCAACCTCATGATAACTACCGTCATAGATGGTCGCTTTAATATCAACCACAGGGTAGCCAGCTAGCACCCCAATCCCCATAGCCTCTTTAATCCCAGCCTCCACCGCCGGGATATATTGCTTCGGTATAGCTCCATTTTTAACCCGGCTGACAAATTGAAAGCCGCTGCCACGCTCCACAGGCTCGAGCTCAAGACAGACATGACCATACTGGCCATGCCCCCCAGTTTGTCGAACGAATTTCCTTTCAACCCGCACCGGTATGGTTATCGTCTCCTTATAGGCAACCTGCGGCCTACCCACCTTTGCCCCCACCTTAAATTCACTGAATAGTCTGCCGACTATGACCTCCAGGTGAAGCTCACCCATACCCGAGATAACAGTTTGTCCCGTGTCCTGGTTGTAATCCACCTTAAAGGTAGGGTCCTCTTCAACCAATTTGCTCAGGGCTTCCCCTATCTTATCCTGGTCAACCTTGGTTCTGGGCTCAATAGCCACCGAGAGCACTGGCTCGGGGAAGCGAATAGATTCAAGCACCACTGGTCGGGAGGAATCGCATAGGGTATCACCGGTAAAGGTACCCTTAAGACCTAAGGTAGCCACGATAGCCCCGGTGTCAGCCTCACCTATCTCCTCACGATGATTGGCATGCATTAATAATAGCCGCCCAATACGCTCCTTCCTACCTTGGGCAGCGTTAAATATCTGAGCCTTGGCCTTGACTCTGCCCGAATACACTCTTAAATAGACCAGCCTACCGACAAAAGGGTCAGATACCACCTTAAAGGCGAGTGCGGAAAAGGGGGCATCATCTCGGGCGGGGCGGGTGACTTCAGTTTTGAGCCTGGTATCAATAGCCCTTATCGGTGGCATATCTAAAGGAGACGGAAGATAGCTGACAATGGCATCAAGCAACAACCGAATACCTTTGTTTCTCAGGGCACTGCCACAAAGAATAGGCACCCCCTTATTAGCCAGGGTTACCTTTCTTAAGGCTGTTCTCAACTCATCAGGAGTAATGCTCTTACCATCAAGATAAGCTGCCATAATCTGGTCATCACCTTCAGCCAATTTTTCAATTAGTGCCTGACGAAATTCGGCACATATTGCCAGCTCCGACTCAGGAATAGCTACCTCCACTGGTTCTGAATCAGGTCTGCCGTCAAAGCGCCACGCCTTATTCTCTATTAGGTCAATAATGCCCTCATATGAGGCTTCACTACCTAAAGGTAACTGTATGGCCAGGGGCCTGGCGTTTAGTCGCTCTTCAATCATAGACAAACTACGGTTAAAGCTGGCACCAATTCGGTCCATCTTATTGATGAAACAAATTCTAGGCACATTATATCGGTCAGCCTGTCGCCATACTGTCTCTGATTGAGCCTCAACCCCAGCCACGCCATCGAAAACCACCACTCCCCCATCCAATACCCTGAGGCTGCGTTCTACCTCAGCCGTAAAGTCCACATGACCCGGGGTATCAATAATATTGATGCGGTGGTCCTGCCAATAGCAAGTAGTAGCCGCCGCCGTGATAGTAATGCCGCGTTCTCGTTCCTGCTTCATCCAATCCATCACGGCGGTGCCTTCATCCACCTCACCAATCTTATAGGTGCGACCGGTAAGGTATAGTATCCTTTCAGTGATGGTGGTCTTACCAGCATCAATGTGAGCGATAATAGCTATATTTCGTATGCGTTCTAAAGGAAATCTCTTAACCACTGTCCTGTCCCTACCTTGCCCTGTCACCACCTATAATGGGCAAAGGCTCTATTGGCCTGAGCCATTTTATACGTGTCCTCACGCTTTTTAATAGTCGCCCCCTGTCCTTTTGAAGCGTCGCTAAGTTCAGCCGCCAGCTTCTCCGCCATAGACTTACCGGTTCTGGCTCTAGCTGATTTTATCAGCCAGCGTATAGCCAGAGAAAGACCACGGTCAGGTCGAACCTCCACCGGCACCTGATAGGTAGCACCCCCCACCCGACGGGGCTTAACCTCAAGTAGAGGCGTGGCATTCTTTACCGCCTGTTCTAGAATATTGACCGGGGCTTTTGACTCCTGCTGTTCCATAATGTTTAGCGCATCATATACAACCCCCTCCGCCGTGGTCTTCTTGCCCCACATCATTACTTTATTAATCAACCTAGCCACAATCTCACTGTGATATTTCGCATCAGGATACGGCTCTCTTCTTATAACTCGACCCCGCCTCGGCATTTTACCTCCTTAATTTAAGCACCCTCTTCTGTAACCACGTTGGGGGGAGGAGCATCTTCAACTGCTGTGGCCGGAGGAGGGGTAACTATCACTTCTTTAGCTCGCTTGCTTCCATACTTGCTACGACCCTGACGACGATTAGCGACACCGCTAGTATCCAGGGCACCCCGGATGATGTGATAACGAACTCCGGGTAAATCCTTCACCCGACCGCCACGAATCAGGACCACCGAGTGTTCCTGTAACTCATGCCCCTCACCGGGAATATAGGCTATGACCTCCATCCCATTGGTCAGCCGCACCCTAGCTATTTTACGCAGGGCTGAATTGGGCTTCTTCGGGGTGATAGTCTTAACATGAATACAAACTCCTCGCTTCTGCGGAGAGCTCCCCGGCACCCTCCTATTCTTTAAGGCGTTATAGCTAAAGCGCAATGCCGGCGTTTTGGTTTTCTTAGTAACCTTCTTACGCCCTTTACGGACAAGCTGATTAACCGTTGGCAATCGGTTCCCTCCTATTGCTCACAATTTTAATGGATGAGCTTAGGCTCATCCATTTCAAGCTAACTTAGCTATGGTGTCAGAACGCTAACTTTTTTGAGTTTACCACAGCTAAAGGTCAACTGTCAACAGCTATCGTAGATGTCGTATAGTCACCGAGAGGCGAGGTTAAGGTCAATCTATATTTTCTTGTTGATAGGCTCCCTGGTAGCCTTCCGTCTCCCGGGTTAGCCATAGGAAAACAAGCTGAACAATTCTGGCATTCCTCTGCAAACGAAACCCCTGAGGATTATAGACCACCATAAGCGATTGGGAACGACCCGAGTAGCCAGCGTCCCACACCGCAGTGTTTACCGTAACCCCACAACGGAGCAGACTCGACCTGGGCGTGGCTAATGCCATAACATTTTTAGGCAGATGGACAATCTCATTATAGGTAATAATATAGGCACCTGGCATCAAGTCAATAAAACCCAGTCCGTCAAACAACAATGGGGCTAAATCGGATACCAGCCTTTGGCTATCTTTAACTGCTATCCTACCCGGTGACTGGAGCATTGCCACCTCACGCAGGGTAAGGTCGATGCCGTTAGGCTGTACCTGCTCATCAAGGTTAATATAGCCTTCTACTAGAGGTGGCTCTTGGTGTAGCAATTGGTGAATATCTTGCCTGGATAAAATGGCTGCCATGTTACATACCTCTTCTTCCCCGCTGCCCAGTATATCACTTCCCCGCACTTAGTGTTAAGAATAAGCCATCTGACCTTAGAATAATTTATAGGGCAGAGATATACTAGCTCTGTCAGCCGGGTAAGCTGGTGCCCCTTTTGGCCACTTTTAGCGACTTTTTGGGCTAGGGTATTGACAAAAATGGCTTCTAGTGGTAAACTGACAATAGGCACTTTTATGGACAATTTGTGGCTATCTGGCAGTAATAAATCTTAATAGTTCGCT
>DAOUFA010000140.1:0-1838 GCA_034430355.1 Dehalococcoidales bacterium | reverse complement strand
TCCCCGGTGATGGCTCTCTGATTAGGGTCAGGCTTACTCCTCCATCCGACTCCAGGAAGCTCTATCGGCAAAGGGTGGCTAACCCCAGCCCAGAATCAGACTTCAGCCAGTGGACATACTGCAACCAGTATAATGCCGTTATTGTTACCTGCTGCTCCCTGGGGGCTGAGGTCAGTATCTTCTGGATAAAGAGCGACCAGGCGATTTACCAGTTAAAAAGCACCGACTACGGGGCAACCTTTGGCAGTCCTGAGCTTATTGATTATTCCCCGACCACCGCTATCTATGGCATAGCGGCTGCTTACAAGCCAAACGGTGACCTTGCCCTATTCTTTGCCGACCAGACAACCCTCTATGTTAAGAAGTATGTAAGCGGTAACTGGCAGAATAAAGTCGCCTGGGATAAAACCACCAGTGATTTATCCGGGGTGGCTGCTGTCTATGATGGCGACTGGAACCTCTTTATTACCGGGAAGGACTCGGATGGTAACTTTAAACTGTGGTCACTTATCTATGGCGACGGCCATGATGTCGCCACCGACACCTGGTCAGAACTGAAGCCGTTTGCCTCAGCACCATCAGACGGTAACTTTGAATACCACCGGGCATTCATGGATAAGCCAGATGTCTATCGCTGTTTCTTCATTGAGAAATTTATCGGCACCCAAGCCTATAACCGCCCCTTCTGGTCCCACTCCAGCGCCAGTTTCATTGATAATCTGTGGCATGAGCCAGTGCCATTTAATCTATCAAGTGAGTATGGATTAGCCATCGCCCATCACGGCGACTATTGCTGGTTGTCAAATCCTAGCGGCGTATGGAGGGCGAAGCTCAGCGAGGAGAGCCTTGATTTAACCACCGATGTCCTGAGGGTAAGGCAGGAGCTGACTAAAGAGGCAGGCAGGTTAATAGTCGAGCTAAACAATAATAATGGGCAATATGCCTCACCGGGAGAAGGCGAGCTTGAGGTCCTTGAGATAGGTTGTCAGCTAGAGGTCAGCCCGGGCTATACTACCTCTCAAGGCAATGAGATTAGCTCAGGCCTTGCTTTTTGGGTTGATGCCTACGAGCATACCAGCTCTGGCGGTAAGGCCAGTCTTATTCTATATGCCTCAGATGGCTGGAACTTGATTAAAAATTGGAGAGCCAGGCACCAGTTCCGATGGAATAAGGGGAGCGATGAAATGTCTGTTAAGGCTCTCCTCGCCTTCGTCCTGGCTAGGGTTGGGTTACAGCTCGAGGTTAAATCCCAGTCATCGGTTATAACCAGCTACTACCCTGATTTTACCATCCACCCCAATAATAGGGGAGATATAGTCATCGGAAAACTACTCTCCCTCATCCCCGATGTAGTCTTCATTGAAGGCAACCAAGCCTATGTGGTGAATCCCGGCTCATCTGACAACTCAGTTTATGCCTATGGTTCATCCCATCCCCTACTTGAGGGGGAATACCGGAAGCGAGCCTGGGAGCTTAACCGTGTCCAGGTCGAGGGCTACGACCCGGTAAACGATGAGCCAGTAGTGGTTGATTCCTTCTCCTGGACTCAGATAACCAGGCTCTATGATAGGCTGAGCCAACTTGAGGACAGGAATATAGATAGCGTGTCTAAAGCCGAGCAGCGAGGAGACGCCTATTTAAGACAAGCTGAGATAGAATCAGCCAGCGGGGCTATTCAAATTCCCCCCAATTGCGGACAGCAACTATATGATGTCATTGACATCACCGATAGCCGGGCTGGGCTCAGTGAGGCGAAGAAGAGGGTGCTCGGGCTAACCCTAGTTTATAACCCTCGCCACGGAGAATATGGGGAGCGGCTGTTACTGGGGGCAGTATAG
>DAOUFA010000139.1:0-2826 GCA_034430355.1 Dehalococcoidales bacterium | reverse complement strand
GGGAGGTTAGGCAGCTATAAATGAAGATAGCATTAGTCTCTCCTTATGATTTTGCCTACCCCGGTGGTGTAGCTAATCATATTTCCTCTCTGGGGCGTCATCTGGCTCAGATGGGTCATGATGTGAAGGTCATTGCCCCGGCTTCTCAAGTTGTTACTACCCTTGGTGGTATGTTTATACCTGGTGGTAAACCGCGACCTATTCCTACCAGTGGTTCTATTGCCCGGGTTACTATATCACCGAGGTTACCGTCAAGCATAAAAACTGTGCTTGATGAAGAGAATTTTGACATTATCCACCTTCATGAACCCTTGATGCCCACGTTGTGTATTAATGTGCTCCGTTTTTCACGTACGGTGAATATAGGCACCTTTCACGCCTTTAACGGACGTGGGTATAGTTTTAGTAAGCCATTAAACTCCCTGCTTTTGAAAAGATGGGTTAGTAAGCTTGACGGCAGAATTGCGGTGTCTAAGCCGGCTATGGAGTTTGTTAATAAACATTTTCCGGGTAACTATGAAATTATCCCTAATGGTGTGGATACAGAGCATTTTTCTCCTGAGGCGAAACCAATTGACGAATTCGGTGACGGAAAACTGAATATCCTGTTTGTTGGTCGTCTTGAGAAACGAAAAGGCTTGGACTATCTACTTGAAGCCTACCAGCGGGTTAAACGCGATATTCCTAACTCGCGGCTTATTATCGTCGGTCCGGGCACAAGACGGCGCCATAAGTATGAGAAGGAGGTTAAGCAAAGCGGTCTAAAGGATGTTGTTTTTGTGGGCTATGCCTCCCACCGGGAATTACCCCGATATTATAAGACAGCTGATATTTGTTGTGCCCCAGCCACTGGTTGGGAAAGTTTTGGCATCGTTTTGCTTGAGGCTATGGCGGTGGGAAAGCCTGTCGTTGCCTCCAATATAGAGGGTTATGCCAGCCTAGTAACTGATGGCGTTGAGGCGCTATTAGTGCCACCCAAAGATGAGGCTAGGTTAGCCCAAGCTCTAATGTCTCTTATGAGTGATGAGTCGCTTCGCCAGCAGATGGGAGCTAGGGGAAGGCTTAAAGCAGAAGAGTATGACTGGGAATACGTTGCCCAAAGGGTGTTAAATTATTATATTACCGTGCTTGGTGAGTCCCAGAGAGAACCGGTTTCGTTCAAACAAGAGCTCATGGAAATACTGGATAGAGTGTTTTTCCGAAAAGCAAGATTTTATGGCAAAACTGACCCAAGTTCGTAAATCTGCCTATTACCTAACTGAGCCAGCGGTACAGTTCCTGGCGAGGAGACATATCACCCCCACTACCTTAACTCTGACTGGCTTTGTAATAACCCTCGGTGCGGCAGCACTTATTGCTACAGGATACCTTTTCATTGCTGGTTTTGTGGTTCTTGTTGCCGGCTTTTTTGATATGCTGGATGGAGCTCTGGCTCGCCGCACTAACCAGGTTACCCTTTTTGGTGCTGTCCTTGACTCTGTACTTGACCGTGTATCTGACGCCATGCCACTATTGGGTATTTTAGTCTTCTACCTATTCTTTAGCGACCGTTCCACGGTTGGGATACTGGTTGTTTGTCTGGCTTTAATCGGTTCACCGCTGGTGAGTTATATCAGGGCTAGGGCAGAAGCACTCGGTCTGGAGTGTCAGGTAGGATTGTTTACTCGCCCCGAGAGGGTGGTTGTGCTGGCAGTGGGTCTTTGGCTAAGCCCATTTGTTAATTATGCCCTAATTATTGCCCTAGCTGTTATAGCCGTATTTAGCTTTGTCACCGCCGGGCAAAGGTTAATTTATGTCCGGCAGCAAACAAAAACTAAGTAGCTTGGGGAGGTTATTTATCAACCTCTAGGAGGAGATAATGCCGGTAATTGCTATTATTGGAGCTCAGTGGGGGGATGAGGGGAAGGGTAAGGTGGTTGACCTCCTGGCGGAAAGAGCCAGGATGGTGGTGCGTTTTTCTGGTGGTGATAATGCCGGGCATACTGTAGTTAACCCCTATGGTGAGTTTAGGCTGCACCTTATCCCGTCGGGTATTTTTTATCCCCAGGTGGTTTGCATTATTGGTAATGGGGTGGTGATTAATCTCAAGGTACTGATTGATGAGATGGCCCAGCTTAACCAGCGGGGTATAGATACCAGTAGGCTATTTATTAGTGACCGGGCTAACTTGATTATGCCCTATCATATCCTCCTTGATGGTCTGGAGGAGGAATTGCGGGGCGGAAAGGCACTGGGCACAACCCGTAAAGGTATAGGTCCCGCCTTTGCCGACAAAACAGCCAGGTTAGGGATTAGAGTCGGTGACCTTTTGGATAAAGAGGTATTACTGGAGCGACTTCGTTTTATCCTTGACTACAAGAACGTTATTTTGACCAAAGTTTATGGGGTTAGCCCGCTGTCATTGGACGAGGTATATAGTCAGTATTGCCAGTATGGGGAGCGCCTGGCCCCTCATATTCGGGAGACAACAATAATGCTGGAGGAAGCGCGGGAGAAGGATGAACTGGTTATATTAGAGGGGGCCCAGGGGGCGTTACTTGACCCTGATTTTGGCACTTATCCTTATACCACCTCATCGTCACCGCTGGCAGGGGGAGGCTGTTTAGGCGCCGGTTTAGGTCCTACCGGGATTAGTCGTGTTCTGGGTGTGTTTAAGGCCTACTGCACCAGGGTTGGCAGTGGTCCCTTGCCTACCGAGTTGAAGGACGAAACTGGTGACTTGATTCGGGAGCAGGCTCACGAGTATGGCACTACTACCGGTCGCCCCCGCCGTTGCGGCTGGTTTGATGCTGTTGCCGCTCGCTTTAGCGCCCGAATTAATGGCTT
>DAOUFA010000138.1:0-4101 GCA_034430355.1 Dehalococcoidales bacterium | reverse complement strand
TTATTAGTTCATACTGAACCAGGTTAGTATCCTGAAACTCATCTACCTGAACATGCTGGTACCTCTTCTGGTATCTGGATAAGATATCAGGGCTGTTTCTAAATAGCTGCACCGCTTTCATCAACAGGTCATCAAAGTCCAGGGCGTTACTTTCGGTTAATAGCTGGTGATAGCGCTCATAGACCCGGCTGACCACCTCATCAAAATAGCTACGGCTACGCTCAACATAGTCTTTGGGGGTAAACACCCGAACCTTAGCCGCTCTAATGGCTGAGGCTATAGCCCGAGGGGCATATTGCTTGGGGTCAAGACCTACCTCCCCAATACTACGCTTGAGTAAGCTTATTTGGTCTTCTTCATCATAGATGACAAACCTGGGGTCAACGCCTATTCCCTTACCATCCCGACGCAGGATGCGAGCGCAAATAGCGTGAAAGGTGCCCAGGGTTAAATCCTTTACCTGACCGCCGACGAGATGATAAAGTCTTGCCTCCATTTCCCTGGCCGCTTTATTGGTAAAGGTAACCGCCATAATGTGGCCGGGGCTAACTCCACAAACCTTAATCAGATAGGCAACGCGATGGGTGATGACCCTGGTTTTGCCGCTGCCTGGGCCGGCTAAAATCAGCACCGGACCACTAATCGCCTCCACGGCTTCTCTCTGCGCTGGATTAAGTTCAGCCAGAATGTCCATACTGACTCATTATAACATTGGAGTAGAGGAGTTAAAAAGGAGCCAAAAGGAAACTAAAAATTTCGGGAAACAATTCGTATCTGATTAGCTTTGGAATTGTTTCCAACTTTATGTCAAGTTTGTATTAATGGGGTTGTTTAGTAACTTTTTAGAAGGGCTTGACAGGGGGGATGGGGAGGTTATTAAAAAACAGTTTTCGCCAGAGACGCTTCAATGATTTGCTTTTCCTGTTCAGTGAGCCCGTACAGTTCATAGACTTTCTGGTCTATTTCAGTATCGGTACGCTTGATTTCACGAAGTAGCTCATCACGCTCGCTTGAGGGTGTATTGCGGATGGGGGCAAGGCGTTTATTTAGCTCCAACATTCTATCTACTAAAGCCACCAAATCATCATGCGTCTTTTTATCTTTGGGGTTATCAAAGTCAATGCGGCGGATGGGTAGATCACGTAAATACGTTGTCTTGTAAGCATAAAATCCTCCTGCTTTTGGTGGTGCAAAGGTTTGGTAATAGTATTCAAGCAAAGCAGAATTGAGAATACCAAGCAAGTATTTATAATCTTCAGCCACGCTATCTCGCTTAATTAATCCGTAGACTTTCGTGTTAAAAAAGCAACCACCGAAGTCGAGAGTGAAGTTATTATGCTTAGAAATCTCTGGGGTGAGGATTTTCACCCCTAAGAATTGTGTCGGCTGACGCTCGCACCATAGTTCATACCACAGCTTCGTCGTGGTATCAAAATACTTTCTTCCTTTTAATTGTTCACGATTGGCAACTAAGTATTCGTAAGCATGTGGGAAGTTCACCTTAAAATCAGCCTCAGAAATAGGCTCGCCCGTAATTATATCGTAAGGGTATAAAACTCGAAAAGGTATGTTATTTAAAGGGCTCCATCGGGAAACATCCTTACCTCTTAGTAATGGATGGAGCAAAGACTCCTCCATTTTAGAGACATGGGCTTTCTCCAAATTTAGGTAGAATACTTGGTCTTTACCCGATGCGATGCCTTCCCAAATGGCGTCACACAACTCTGAGAGAGGGGTAGAGACTCTTTTGTGGAGTTCGTTACAAAATTCAAATCTATCTGTCGGGGCTATCGTCCAAGCACTTTCGTTAAGTTGGGTCATGTTTAGCAGAAAGACTTCTACTTCGTCACGACTTTCGTCAGATAACATGATTTTACCTATTTCCTCGGTGGGAAGACTCAGATTCGGCTCAAAGACTCTACATACGCACGGACTGGTTATATTAGAGATTTTTTGGAAGATGAAGATTCCCACATAGTTGGTTGCTTCACCGAATACTTGATTGTCAGCGAAGTCTACGAAGCTACGTAGGGTGCTGTTGTTTATGAGAAAAGAACGAAGCGACTTCCCGTAGTCTCTTTTCATAAACATTGTAGGGCATATGAAGCCAAGATAACCCCCAGGTTTTAGAAGTCTTATCCCCTGTTCCAGAAATGGTATGTAGATGTCATATTTGCCACGAGCACTCTGGAATTTGGCTTCTAAAGCAGCCTTTATGTCGCTGGGTAAACGTTTGAATTCAACATACGGCGGATTACCAATTACCACATCAAAGCCACCATTAGCCATAATATCTTCAAATTCCTGTCCCCAGTTGAAACGCTTTTTATCCTGCCAATCATCACCGAAGTAGTGTCGTAGCTCCTCCTCTGTGCCTGAGATAAGCGAGTTGCCTTCGCGGATGTTATCTTTGAGGCTGGGCAGGATTTCCCGCTTGGCTACGCAGCTTAGCAACAAGCTGAGTCGCGTTATCTCCACCGCTTGCCTATCTAAATCCACACCAAAGATGTTCCTAAGAAGAATAGGACGGCGTTCCAACTGGTCAAGCTCGGCTGGGCTCTTGCCTTGCTGTCGGGCGTGGTAGTGCAGAAGCTCGTCATAGGCTCTAATGAGAAATGAACCAGAACCACAGGCAGGGTCTAAAATCTTAATGTTAAATATATCATTATAGCTATGCTCTTTGATAAAACGCCCCACCGTCTCTTTAACGATATAATCCACCACGAATTCAGGGGTGTAATAGATGCCTTGCTGCTTACGTTTGATTCGCCTGGCTTCGAGTTCGAAGGCGGGTGCTTCAAAGCCAAGTAGCCGTGCCTGCTCAGTTGCCCTCTTCTTTGCCTCCTGGGCTACATAGCCCAAATACTGCTCATAGATAGCACCCAAGACCTTGGGGTCAATGGCAGCGAAGTCGTAGCCGGCAAGACGGGTGGGGCGCTCGTAGGAACCTTCAATTATTCTCTCTATAGTATCGCTTTCTACAAATACTGAATCCCAAGTATCTAAAACGGGAAAGAGGTCGCTATCGTATAGCGTGGCAAATTCGTGGAATATAGCTCGCATCCTCTCCACCAACTCGCCTTTGCGCCCACTATCTCGCCACTGATGCAAAGTGGCACGAAGCCTGTTTTCCTCAATTCCTCGGTCTTCAGTGCTGCGAATGAAGATAAGGCGGTTAATAAACTGTTGAATCGGCTCATCTACTTGGAGATAGTCCAAGCCTCTGTCTTTATTGTGCTGATAAATCTGATTAAACAACTCCCCACGCCAGCGAAGCAACTGGTCAAGGAGGCTTTTCTCTACAGGCAGTTTTGGCTTTAGAGCACCGACTTGGCGTGCTTCCTCGTCAAGTACCCCCTTTTCTACCGAATCCCTTGATAGCCACCACAATTTACGGAAAGCTGGTAGATATTCCTGATAAGTCAGGTTCAAAAAGCGGGCACGCTCCAGAGCAGGCTTATCCCATTCAGCGTTAAATACCATCAATTGCTTAAAATTAGTAAGAACTGCCCAAGTAACGCCCTTGTTTTCGGCGTAGGTAATGACTTGCTTTGCCCAATCAGGTCTCTGATTCAGGTCTTCCCTTAGTGGTTTAGCCTCAAGATAGAACTTGGACACCCCTCCTATCTTGAAGGCATAGTCAACCCGCCCGTTTGATGACTTTTCTTCAGCAGCTACCTCGTCAGAATTGGTCACATCCCAGCCCAAATGCCGAAATAAAGGCAATATGAAGTCCTTTTTGGTGTTTTCCTCGTTGAATTGCCTCAAACGGCGTGCATCCAAGCCTTCGTATTTACCAATTAACTCACTAATTTGCTCTTCTATGGACATTGACCTATCCTACCATCTCTTGCGTTATTATAACATCGGTACCAAGTAGTTGAAAGAGCCTTATCAAGTTTCGCCTATCTCTAATTCACAGATATAAAAAGTTGCAATAATTTGATTGGTGTGGTATAATATTAAGTTAAGTAGCAACCTTTAAGCTGGTCCAGAGAGGCTGGCAAGGGAAATGAAGAAAACTAGATAGCAAGACCTCTTGCCAGCGAAGGTGAGAGGTTTTTTCATGTCTAAAAAAATTATAATGACCCCAGAGGATAT
>DAOUFA010000137.1:0-2016 GCA_034430355.1 Dehalococcoidales bacterium | reverse complement strand
GGCGACTAGGTTTAATAGGTTGGGGGTGAAGACGGTTCGGGACTTGCTCTATTTCTTCCCCCACCGTCACCTTGACTATAGCCAGCGGAAATCTATCTCGCAGCTTACTGAGGGTGAGGAGCAGACTATTATTGCCAATGTGTGGCAGGCTCAGGAGGTCAGGCTGGGTGGTAGGCGGAGTACTGAGGCTATTGTTGGTGATGAAACCGGTAATGTCAGGGTAGTATGGTTTAATAATCCCTACCTGGCTAAAAAACTAGCTACTAATACACAGGTAGTTCTTAGCGGTCGGGTAGGCTTGTTTAATGGACGACATGTGTTTGAATCTCCAGAGTGGGAGCTGGTTGGGGATGAGGACTTGATTCACACCGGGCGTTTGGTCCCCCTCTACCCCCTTACTCGGGGATTGCACCCTCGCCAGGTAAGAAAATTAATGAAAGGGGTTATAGACCAGTGGGCATGGCAGGTAGAAGATTTTTTGCCCTCGGAGTTGACCGAGCGGTGTAACCTTTTGCCGCTTCCCTCGGCTATAAGCCACGCCCACTATCCCGAGGATGAAGCCATAAAGGCTCAGGCACGGGTTCGCCTGGCTTTTGACGAGCTTTTTCTCCTCCAGTTGGGTGTGCTGAGCAAAAAGCGCGATTGGCAGGAGAGCCAGCCGGGTAGCCCCTTTACCGCCCAGAAACCGGTACTGGACGCCTTTCTAAAGTCTTTACTCTTTGAGCTAACCCCGGCTCAACTAAGGGTACTTGATGAGCTACTGGCTGATTTACAGAAACCACGACCAATGTCCCGATTATTGCAGGGGGAGGTAGGCAGTGGTAAGACAGTAGTAGCTACCACCGCTTTGCTTATGGCGGCAGCCAATGGCTATCAGGGGGCATTTATGGCGCCTACTGAAATTTTGGCTGAGCAGCATTTTACTACCATCTGTCAGCTCCTATCCCGAGTCGGGCATCAGGAGGGAGAGGAGGACTACCTCCATAGTTACTCCGGGCTTTTGTCCCGTCCTCTTACTGTGGCGCTACTTATTGGTGACATTAATCAGGTCAGAAAGCAGAAGCTCCAGCAGCGTATTCAGGACGGAGAGATAGATATTGTTATCGGGACTCATGCTCTGATTCAGAAGGGGGTGGAATACCACCGGTTGGGGTTAGCTGTGGTCGATGAGCAGCACCGATTCGGGGTTACCCAGCGCTCAGCACTACGGCAGAAGGGGTTTAACCCTCATGTGTTGGTAATGACGGCGACACCTATCCCGCGAACTCTAGCCCTGACCTTATATGGTGACCTTGATTTGTCGGTTATCGACCAGCTGCCTCCGGGGAGGCAGGTGGTGAAGACCAAGTGGCTTAAACCGGGGCAGAGGGATAGCGGCTATGCCTTTGTGCGTCGTCAGGTGGCTGGTAGTCGTCAGGCATTTATTATCTGCCCCCTGGTTGAGGAGTCAGAGGCTATTCAAGCTAGAGCGGCTGTGGCTGAATATGAGCGTTTATCTCAAGAGGTCTTCCCTGACCTGAGGTTAGGCTTGCTTCACGGGCGCATGTCGGCGGCGGAGAAGGATAAGGTAATGCGGCGCTTTCACTCTGGTGAGCTTGATATCTTGGTGTCAACCCCGGTAGTAGAGGTTGGTATAGATGTGCCTAACGCTACGGTAATGCTGATTGAGAGTGCCGACCGTTTTGGTCTGTCGCAACTGCACCAGTTCCGGGGCAGAGTGGGACGGGGACAGGAACAAAGCTACTGCATGCTGTTAGCTCTGAACCCTTCGGAGGTGGGTAGAGAGCGGCTTGATATTATAGAAAAAGTTCAGGATGGCTTTGCCTTGGCTGAAGAGGACTTGAGACTGCGGGGTCCCGGCGAATTCTTTGGCACCAGGCAGAGCGGACTGCCTGACCTGAAGATGGCTAAGCTGTCTGATGTGGCTCTACTGGAGTCGGCGCGCCGTGAGGCGGTAAAGCTGTTTCAAATAGACCCGACTTTGGGCAAGCCCGAGCACCGCCTTCTGGCTAAAGA
>DAOUFA010000136.1:0-1798 GCA_034430355.1 Dehalococcoidales bacterium | reverse complement strand
CTGTAAGAGAGCTAGGTGTTAGGTCTACAGGCATGGAGGAAGTGGTTGCAATTGTGGAAACGAACAACTGCTTTAGCGATGGTATTCAGTTTATCACCGGCTGTAGTTTTGGTAATAATGCCCTTATTTATCGGGATTTTGGCAAAACAGCATTTACCCTAGCCAGAAGGAGTGGAGACGGAGTGAGAATATCGGTGAGGGCTGACCGGGTGTCAGGAGAGCGGTCTCCTGAAGCTACGCAGCTATTTGAAAAAGTGGTGATAGAGCGTGGTGGTAGTGAGGACGACAAAAAACATCTGAGCGAACTGTGGGTAAAGCTGTCCTTCAGAGTCCTGGAGCTGCCTGACGAAGAGGTTTTTGACATCAAGAAGGTAGCCGTTGATGTTCCCGCCTACGCTCGAATTTTTGGAAGTGCTAAGTGCTCTGTGTGTGGCGAAAATATTATGGAACCACGAGCCCGTATAAAAGACGGCAAGGCTGTCTGCATCCCATGCTCAGGTCAAGAATACTATCAGCTGGCCGGGGATGGCATATCTATAAAACAGGAGGAACCTGATGAAAAAAAGAGCGCTTAATTTGATGCCGAAATTGTTTATTCTTGTGTTACTGGCTTTACTGCTGGTTCTCCCATCCTGTGGCACCAGCCCGACGAAAGTAAGTTCATACACTATTGCCGATAGCACAGGGGACTGGGGCTATCCTTCTCCCTATCTCTATTACGCCCGGGGGCCAGGATATACCCGGATGAGTTTTATCTTTGAAACCCTTGTTTGGAAGGACGCCTCTGGCTTTGTTCCACAGCTAGCTAAGGAATGGGAATATGTTACACAAGAAAATGCCTATATATTCAAGTTGCGTAGCGATATTACCTGGCATGATGGCGAAAAATTCACCGCAGAGGATGTCGTTTTCACCATTGATTACGTGAAGGCCCACCCTAACCCCTTCGTCACATTGATAGGTCCCAGTGGGGTGACCAGGGCTGAGGCGATTGGCGATTACACCGTGAAACTCTATCTGGAACAAACCTACGCCCCCTTTTTGAATGATGTAGCGGGAACCCTACCTATCATTCCCAAGCATATTTGGGAAGGAGTGGAGGAGCCGATGAGCCTTACCGGCCCGGAGGCTGTTATTGGAACCGGGCCTTATACGCTGGCAGACTATAGCAAAGAGCACGGCACCTATCTATACAAAGCCTATGCTGATTACTATCTTGGCAAACCATTCGTGGACGAAATTAAGTTCGTCAAAATAAGTGCCGAGATGATTCCGGCGGCACTGAAGGAAGGCTCAGTGAGTGCTGGTGACATACCTCCCGAAGTCGTCTCTAAAATGGAAGAGGCAGGGCTTACTGTAATTACGGCACCGGTTGCTTGGAATGCCAAGCTGACCATAAACCATCTGAAAGAACCTCTGTCTTCCAAGCAGTTCCGACAGGCACTGGCCTATGCCATAGACCGAGAGTCCCTGGTGCAGATTACCCAGCGAGGCCATGCCCTGGCTGGCAGTCCGGGTATGATACCGCCCACAAGCGATTGGTACAACCCTGACACCCCGCAATATAAGTACGACCCAGCCAAGGCAAAACAGCTTCTGGAAGGGCTAGGCTACCAGATGGAGGGTGATTGTTTTACCAAAGATGGTGAAGAGCTTAGTCTTGAGCTCATAGCTGCGGCTGACTACAAGGAGGTTGGGCAATTCATCAAGCAGCAACTGGAAGCAGCGGGCATAAAGATAGACTTCAGAACCATGGAAGCAAAAACGGTTGACGCCAAGGTAGGAGCGTGGGACTTTG
>DAOUFA010000135.1:0-13738 GCA_034430355.1 Dehalococcoidales bacterium | reverse complement strand
ACCCCTCGGCCATGGTCGGAGTGAGCCGCCGCCCCGCCGGCTATCATCCTGATGAAATTACGGGCGGCAATAGTCTCAGCAGTGGCGCCACAGATACCCCTTCGCTTCTGCTTTTCCTCTGGTGTTTCCTTTCTACCTTTGGGAGGCGGCACCCGGCATGGTCCCATCCCACAGTGCTTACAGCAGCTGCCTTCAACCCCTATGGGACAAGGCTTCTTGGTTTCGGCTCTATCAAAGGCGGTATTAACTCCGTCGCTAGCTGCCTTCTCAATCATCTTGATACTGGCGTTATCAATGCTCTTTGTTTCTGCTTCTGCCATTTTGCTTTCCACCTTCTAATCTTTATTATTTTATGAAGCTGTCAGTTCAGCTATCATCTCTCGGACCAGCTTTATTGCCTCTGGGTGTCTCATAATTACCACATCACCCCCAGCCAGGAGCAAAACCATAGCCGATATGGCTTCCATTAAGATGCCCCTCTTTTTGGCATTTCCCATATTGAGCTCACCATCGGCAAGATGTACTTCCTTGGTCTTCCACACCTCTTTAGCTATATTGCAGATAATAGGGAATTGAAGCTTTTCATCCTCCTGGGTTAACCCTGCCATCCTCATTCTCTCCATCACCGAGTAGCAATACTCAATGCCATAGCCTATGCCACTGACGGTAGGGTCCATCACAATCAACTCATCAGGAACCCCGAGATTGCCCAACAGGATGTTAAGCTGCTTAGCCAGGTTTATGTCTATAGGTGTTGACGCCGCCACCGTATGGCGATAACCAATAGCTGAGGCACCAATCCGTTTATGGTCTCCTTCCTCAACCGGTCCGATAATCAGGTTCTTCCCCTGACAAACCTCAGCCACTTTTCTCAGTACCTCGGTATCCTTCTCATGATTAGCCGTGCCCCAAACAATTAGGGGAACATCAATAGCCTCGGCTACCTTCTTGACCACCTCGGTGGCTTCATCAGCTCCACGGTCAAGCCCATTGGGGTCGGTGCTGACTAGTTGCAGGGCAATCATCTCCGCCCCGTAGTCATTTATACATTTTTTGGCCCAGGCAACTGGGTCATCGGTTACCCCGGCGAAGGGCTCCAGGGCAGCTTCAGCCCATTCCTCAGGGGGACAGTCCCAGACCTCCATGGCTATTTGGGGTTGGTGGGGCATCTCACCTTCAAATAAGTAGAAGGGGTAGGATGTCTCCCCGCCAGCGGTTACAGCTTTATCGCCATTACCCAGGGTAATCTCTCTGATTTTGCCGCTATATTGTGTTTTAGGGATTTCAAATGCCATTCCTCACCCTCCTTACTTAAGCCGGATTCTTCCTCTTTTCACTGCCATACCAATCTTTTCCATACCAATACCTCTCACCGGTTTGCAAGTATTTGAGTCTTTCTTTTCTGTCCCTTAGCTTCTGTCTCCATTTTCCCAGCTCCTCGCCCTCAGGCTTACCCTCTTCATAGGTTGCCCCCAGCACTTCTACCTCGTCCCGGCCGGGAGCGCTCTTTTTCTCAATCTTATATTCCATCCTTCCCCCCTTCTAGGCTAGTCCGGCAGCCAGTTTTGCCGCCCTTACTGTATTTAGCATAAGCATGGTTATGGTCATAGGGCCAACGCCACCAGGCACCGGGGTAATGGCTTTAGCCTTCTCCTTAACCGTATCAAAGTCAACATCGCCGACTAGGATAGCCTTACCTTCCGGAGTTTTGCCTACCCGATTAACGCCGACATCAATCACCACTACCCCTTCCTTGACCATATCAGCGGTGATTGCCTTGGGTTTGCCGGCGGCCACAATTAGTATATCAGCTTTCTTGGTGTGAGCGGAAATATCTCGAGTCCGGGTATGACACACCGTAACGGTAGCATTAGCCCCCTCTTTCTTCTGGAGGAGGATATTGGCTATAGGTTTGCCCACGATGTTGCTTCTACCCACAATCACCACCTCTGCCCCTTCAATCTTAACCCCAGACCTGATTAGAAGCTGTTGGATTCCATGAGGGGTGCAGGGCAAATAGTCGGGCTCGCCAATCATCAATTTGCCCACATTCACCGGGTGAAAGCCATCAACATCCTTTTTGGGGTCGAGGGCATAAAGAACCCTGGTCTCATTGATATGCTTGGGCAGGGGTAGTTGGACTAGAATCCCGTGAATCTTGGGGTCTTTATTTAATTTATCAATTAGCGCCAGCAATTCCTCCTGGCTGGTATCAGCCGGCAGGTCGTGCCTTTCTGAATATATGCCCAGGGCTAAGGAGGTCTTTTCCTTGGCCCCAACATAGACCTGGGATGCCGGGTCCTCACCCACCAGGATGGTGGCTAATCCGGGTATGAGGTTATGCTTCTGTTTGAGGTCGGCAATCTCCTGTTTCAGCTCCTCACGAATCTGTTTGGCAATCTCGGTACCGCTAATAATCTGTGCTGGCATTTTTTCACCCCTCATACAAAGTTTTAGTGAGCTAAGTTCTATTAAGAAGCTTAGCCATCAAATCGTTAACTGCCCTCGCTGCCTGGGAGCTATCGGGCAGGTCAAAAAGCGGCTTTAGCTTAAGGTCATACTGATATACTTCCTCATCTAAAGGGATGGTAGCGGTGGGTTCAATTCCCAGTCTGACTAACTCGTCAGTGACCAGGGGGTTCAACTTAGCCGGGGCAAAGTTGATTATCACTGATTGCCGCTTCACCACCAGTTTGAGTTGGGCGACTAAGTCCCTTATCCTGGCCACAGTTCGAACCCCCTTCACCGAATGGTCAGAGATTATAAGCAGCTCATCAATATTCTGGGTGGTTCTTCGTGACAGATGCTCCATCCCGGCCTCATTATCCATAACCATATAGGTATAGTTTTCAGCTAGAGTGTCAGCAAATTTCTTCAGAATAAGGTTAGGGTAGCAGTAGCACTCGGGACCTTCACCCCTACCCATTGTTACCAGGTCAAGCTCCTCGCTTTCAACTACAATCTGGTTTAGTTTATACTCTAAATAAACGTCCTTGGTCATTCCGGGAGGGATTTTTATTTTATCCCTTTGAAACTGGTCTAGCATCAAGCCAACCGTCTGTTTTACCTCAAGACCCAGACTCTCCCCCAGATTGGCATTAGGGTCAGCATCAACCGCCAGAATTGGTCCTGAGCCGTTCTTTTTCAGATAGCGGATGATGAGACTGGCCACTGATGTCTTCCCAGTACCACCCTTACCGGCTACAGCAATATTAAAACTCATATGGTTAGCCCCTACGCTTTTACTTTCTGAAGTTTGCCTAATCTTTTGTATACTGAGGGAAACTCCGCAACATTGGGGTGCGGTAAAAATAGACTGGCAGTATAGTTATTCATAAAATCAACATTTACGCTCAACTCAAGGTTAGTCATCATGTTAGCCACCCTTCTCGCATCATCAAGTAGATCGCGGGAGAAGGAGGTTAGCCTTGCTCCTAAAAGGGAGCCGTTGCCGATGAAGATAAATCTATCCCGAGGTATATCAGGAAGAAGCCCAATAATAACGCACTTTTCAATATCAATATGGCTACCGAAGGCACCAGCAATAATTACCTGCTCTAAATCGGAACAACTAATCCCGACACTTTTAACCAATGTCTGGCACCCGGCATACATGGCTGCCTTGGCTCGAATAAGGTTATCAATATCAACCTCGGTGATAACAATATCTTTACCAATCTGGGTCTCTGGCGCCCAGGCCAGGACATACTCATAGCCATCACGACCCTTTCTAACCCTTTTTGTCGGGAGGTTGGTGTTAAACTTACCATTCTGGCCAATAACCCCGGCTTCAAGTAGACCGGCAACGATGTTTATCAAACCTGAGCCGCAGATTCCCTTTGGTTTGGTTTCACCAATGGTGTTGATTACCGGTTCAAAGTTTGACGAATTGATGTCAAAATCTTCAATAGCGCCGTTGGTGGCTATCATACCGTGCTTTACCCCGCCGCCTTCAAAGGCAGGTCCGGCGGAACAGGAGGCGGTTACCATCCAGTCTGAGTTGCCAATGACTATTTCACCATTGGTGCCTATATCCATATAGAGTGTTAATTTTTTCCTCTGATATACCCCTGCCCCGACAATTCCAGAAACAATATCGCCACCAACGTAGCTGGCTACTGAGGGGAAAGCGAAGAGGTAAACCTGCTTTCCGACCTTGATGCCCAGGGAATTTGCCCGTACGGGGGGGAAAAAATTGGCTACCGGGGTGTAGGGAGCCAATCTTATATATTTAGGGTCCAGTCCGAGGAGGATTTGAGTCATTGTTGTATTACCAGCTAATATTATATGCCCAACATACTTTATGTCGACCTGGCTCTGGGCTTTGAGTTTCCCGGTAATCCCATTAATAGTGGCAACAATTGCCTGCTGCAATTTTTTTAGCCCACCTGGTTTCTGACAATAGGCTATGCGAGAAATAACATCTTCGCCATAGCTGATTTGCCCGTTGTAATCAAGCCCCTCAGCTCGGACTTTTCCCCGATTTAGATCCAGTAGTTGTCCACGGACACCAGTGGTGCCAATATCAAAGGCCAGTGAGTAGTGCTTTTCTCTGGTGTCTCCAGGTTCAATATGTATCACTCTTGGCCTACGCCACTCTTTGGTTCGGGGTTTAGCTGCGGTGATGAGAGTGGTAGCGGTGACCTTCCAATGGCTATCCCGCAGCATTTGGGGCAGTTTTCTTAAGACATTAAAGTCTACGGCTATGTTTCTGAGGTTGTAATGCTTCCTCAGGCCTCGTAGCAACCGGGACAGGTCGCCAGTATTATCTTTTAAAGTTGGTGGTGGCAGCTCAACAAATAACTTACTCAGGGGTGGCTTAAATCTCCAGCCAGTAGCTAAGACCTCTGATGGTTTAATGCCGCCTACCCTTTCTCGGTCAAGAACAGCCTTCTCCAGTCGCGATTCTACCGGGATGTCAACCACTAAATCAGTAATTATGCGGCTTTGGCAGGCTTGTCTTAACCCCTGCCTATACTCCTCTTCGGTTAGCTTCTCAGTCCTGGTGGTTTCTACCTCTCCCTGTTTAATTAAGACCTTGCAGGTGCCGCAAACACCAGCCCCGCCGCAGGAAGCATTTATATGCACCCCGGCAGCAATAGCCGTCTCAAGGAGATTGGCACCCGGTTTGACGGCAATCTCAACGTTATCGGGGTCGAAGTGAACCATCCTCTTGTTATTGGTTAAATCCTTTGTCATCTAACTTCCTACCTCATTAAGTGCCACGCAGGGACTACTAAAATAGACCGGTGACCTTTCCCGTCTTTACGTCGACGTCAACCTTTCTAAAAGCGGGGTCAGAAGAGGTCCCTGGCATCAGACTAATCGTCCCAGCACAGGGACAGAGGAATTTCGCCCCGGAATAAATTAACACGTCACGGATGGGCAGCGTCCACCCCTTGGGGACACCCTTAACTGCCGGGTCATGGGTGAGGGAAAGATGGGTCTTGACCATCATGGTGGCGTAGTCATCATATTGTGTATCAGCCTCAAGCATTTTTGCCTTAGCCTCAGCCTCGGCAGTCCAGGCTACCCCATTGGCTCCGTAGACTGTCCTGGCAATCAACTCAACCCGTTCCCGTAGTTTCGTTTCTATCGGATACAGGTATTTGAACTCGTTCACCTCTTGGCAGGCATCTATCACGGCATCGGCTAATTCTAGAGCACCGTCGCCGCCGTTAGCCCAGTGGCTGGACACGGCACAGCCTGCTCCGGCAGCCTCGGCGGCTCTTCTGACCATGGCAATCTCATCCTTGGTGTCAGTATGGAAGCTATTGATGCACACCACCGGCTTGATGCCCGATGTTTTGATAATGTTAATGTGGTGCAACATATTGGGGATGCCCTTCTCTAGGAGCCCCAAATCCTCCTTAGCGTAGGCATCAGGTAGCGGTAGGCCGGCTACTACCCTGGACCCGCCACCGTGCATCTTCAGTGCCCGGATGGTAGTGGTGAGCACTGACACATGCGGCTTGAGACCACTTAAGCGGCACTTAACATCCCAGAACTTCTCGAAGCCGATGTCGGCACCAAAGCCACTCTCGGTGACATGGTAATCAAATAACTTCAGCCCAACGCGGTCGCCAATGATGGAGGATTGCCCCACGGCAATATTGGCAAACGGACCGGCATGCACCATGCACGGCTGATACTCCACGGTAGACATCAGGGTAGGGTTAATGGTGTTGCGCATCCAAGCCGTCATGGCGCCGCCCACCTCCAGGTCGCCGGTGGTAACCACTTTGCCCTTCTTATCAAAGGCCACGGTAATTTTATCCATTCTTTCCCGCAGGTCAGCCAAATCCCTGACAATTGATAACATAGCCATAAGCTCAGAACTCACCGTGATGCCGAACTTGGACTCCATCGTGTAGCCGTTCATGCGTCCGCCGAGGCCAATAATAATGTTGCGGAGGCTCTGAGCGCAAAAATCCATAACCCAGCCCATCTCTACCCGGGTAGGGTCAATGTCTAGGCGGCGCATCCAGCTGCGCTTAGCCAGTTGCTCATCATCGTAGTTGCGTTCGTGCTGCATTCTGGCACTAAGGGCAACCATAGCCAGGTTGTGGGCATTGGTGATATCGTTGATGTCGCCGGTAAGCCCCATAGAAAATTCGGTCATGGGGATAAGCAGCGCATTGCCGCCGCCGGCAGCGGTCCCCTTGATGTTCATGGTGGGACCACCCGAGGGCTGGCGGATACAGCCACCCACATTTAGACCCCGCTTACCCATACCCTCCAGGATACCCATGGTGGTTGTAGTCTTCCCTTCACCCAGCGGCGTGGGGGTTATGGCGGTCACTTCAATGTACTTGCCATCGGGTTTGTCCTTGAGACGTTCAATAATCTTCAAGAAATCTAGCCGGCTTATTTTCCCATAAGGAATTATTTCATCCTTTTGCAGGTTCAGCCTTTCTCGCCACTCATCGGGGGTTGGCATATTTTTCCCAGCCTCTTCGGCAATCTGCCAATCCTTCATTTTTACCGCGTCGTAAGCCACAGAAGACCTCCTTTATTAAAAGGATTTCCTATTTAAATTTTGGTGCCCAGTCTATTTTGTTAATGGCTTGGTCGTAGATAGCAAAGCCTGATAGATA
Source organism: Dehalococcoidales bacterium (assembly GCA_034430355.1). Lineage (GTDB taxonomy): Bacteria > Chloroflexota > Dehalococcoidia > Dehalococcoidales > E44-bin46 > E44-bin46. The sequence goes on along the minus strand of DAOUFA010000135.1, from coordinate 6,641 downwards.
TTTCTTACCTCATTAGTAATCGGCTGGCTGGAGTCAAGAAGAGGAAGATTGGCCAGGTCAGCATCTATCATTGCCTGGTCATAGGGGATGAAGCCGAGGAATTCAAAGCTCGGCAGGCTGGAAGTTAGGAACTTCCGGTCTGATTGGCGGCGAAGCTTATTGCCGACGACAGCAATATTTTGTAGACCAATATCCTTAGCCAATTCATTGATTCTGAGGGCAGTTTCAATGCTTCGTCGGCCTGGTTCGACGACTACAATCAGTTTATCTACTGCCTTGGCTGTTGCCCGGCCTAGATGTTCTATCCCAGCCTCCATATCCAAAATAACTATTTCATTTCTAAACACAAGTAGATGGGTAATCAGAGCCTGTAGCAAAGCACCTTCGGGACAATAGCAGCCAGTTCCACCCCTCTTAATTCTCCCCATTACCATCAACTTAATCCCATTATTTTTCTGGCAATACCTTTCGGGCAGGTCATCAACCTTAGGATTTAGCTTAAAATAGGGGGCTATTTGACCAGGTCGTGCTCCAGTCCTTTCCTCAATAAGGGTGCTCATCTCAGATATGGGGGTTATCCTGTCAGCATTGGCAAAGCCAAGAGTGGCCGCTAGATTGGTATCAGGGTCAGCATCTATGGCTAGAACAGAATAACCAGCCTCAGCAAATACCCTGGAAAGAAGGGCAGCTAATATAGTCTTGCCGACGCCACCTTTGCCACTAATAGCAATCTTCATCAGAATTTTTTACTTCACATAATTAAAGCTGAGACCTCTTACGGGAAAGCGCTCAGCTCTAACTGAAGCCTGTTACCTACGGCTTACCCTATATAATTTATCCTATGCTGAGTGAAAAGTCAAACAAATGGGCTCGTCGGTACTTAGCCCGGCGAAAAAGGGCTTAACGTACGGCTCGAGGCTAAATTGGTAAGGAGGCAAAGCACGAGTAGGTATTGATATTCTCAGTGGCGACCCCGGTGGGATTTGAACCCACGATCTCCACCGTGACAGGGTGGCATGTTAGTCCGCTACACCACGGGGCCATTCTAGTTCACTTAGCTAAAGTTTATCAGGAGTAATATATTGTGTCAATCGGAATAGTGTCGGATTATTAATCAACCTCATTGTCTTTTAGCGGTAATGATGAGCTCAGGTATTAACCGGACATATATTGTGTGTGTTTCTGGTTGTGTGGTATAATATACCATAAATTTTCTGGGGGACAAATGGTATCGGGAAGGACATCTAAGCAAGCAGTAAAAGCGGAAGAGGTGGAGTTGCGTGACTACGAGCTGGTAGTAATTATTAGTCCCGAGGTGGAGGATGAGAAACTAGAGGCGATAATAGATAATATAAGCCAGCTTATTACGGAGCGGGGTGGTATCATTTCCGGTGTCGATAGATGGGGTAAAAGAAAATTAGCCTATCCGATAAAACATTTTATGGAGGGTAGTTATGCGTTAGCTCAGTTTAAATTGAAGCCGACATCGAGCCAAGAGCTCGAAGCCAGGCTACGGATTTCTGAGGAGGTTCTGCGGCATCTGTTGGTAAAGTTGAGTAGCTAATTAGGAGAGATGTTTTTATTAGAGGTTGAGGAGGAGTGTTGAGACAATGGCAAGTCTAAATAAGATGATGATTATTGGTAATCTTGGGAGCGAACCTGAAATGCGCTTCACCCCAAATGGCAACCCGGTAACTTCATTTCGGGTGGCTACTAACTGGAGATATACTACCGGTCAGGGTGAGCGTAGAGAGGAGACGGAGTGGTTTAGTGTGGTCGCTTGGAATAGGCTGGCGGAACAGTGCAACCAGTTCCTGATTAAGGGTCGGCTGGTCTATGCCGAGGGTAGATTACGCACCCGTAGCTGGGAGGGCCAGGACGGGCAAAGGTATTTTCGCAATGAAATAGTAGCCGACAGGGTAACATTCCTTGATAGGCAGGCAGTAGCCCCGCTTCCTGAAGAGAAGGCTGAGGAAGCTGAGGTTGGTGAAGAGAAGGCCGAGGAAGCTGAGGTTGGTGCATTGGAGCCAGAGGACATTCCATTTGAAAGTGAAGGCTAGCTTTAGTAAGGAATCTATAACGAGTGGCTATTTATAGACAACAATTTAGTGAATCGAAGCGTAGAAGCAGGGCAGGTATATTGCCAAGGCGTAAGTTTTGTTCCTTCTGTGCTGATAAGGCTGAGATTATAGATTATAAAGACCCCTTGAAATTACGCCCCTACATATCAAATAGGGGGAAGATTGAGCCGCGTCGTAAAACAGGCACTTGTGCCAGGCATCAGCGGGCTTTAGCCGTGGCGATAAAGAGAGCGCGGCATTTAGCTCTATTACCGTATGTGCCGGCCCATATCCATAAGGCGGGGGGCGTTGGCGTACGCGGTTAGTTGGGCGGAGGTTATAACTATTTTGCGCCGATTGAGGGATTGGAGTGCCTAAAAGGACTTATCAACCAAAGAGGATTCCGAGGAAGCGCGAGCATGGTTTTCGGGCGAGAATGAGCACTCGGAGTGGGCAAGCTATCTTAAAAGCGAGGCGACTCAAGGGTCGTAAAAGATTGACCGTGGTATGAAGCAGTGGGCACTTGGTGAGGTTATTTATTAACCGCCTCTTTCTTTTTCCCCTCCCCTTATCAAGGGAAGGGGAAAAAAGTTTAGAGGGTGTTAGCCCCTAGAGGAATTTCCCTTGATAAATGGGCTGGTTACTGGTAAATTGGTTAGGAGTGAGGTTATGCGCCGGGAGCAGTGTCTTACCAAGCGGAGACAGTATGCATTGGTTTATAGTGAGGGCAGGGCGTGGGTGAATAGTTTAGTGGTGATGAAAGCTTTGTCTAATGGTTTTACTTTATCCCGGTATGGCTTCTCGGTTAGTCGGCAGGTAGGTAAGGCAGTGACCAGGAATAGGGTAAAGCGGCGGCTTCGTGAAATCTTGCGGCTAACACCACTTGAGCCGGGATGGGATATTGTATTTATTGCTCGCTCGGTGGCGGCGGCTGCCGATTATGCTAGTTTTAAGGAATCGGTTAGGGGGTTGTTATCCCGAGCTGGTTTATTGAAAACCGCCGAAAGCAATTTCAGGAGGGTCCAGAGCTAGGGGGTATGAAGAAGTTAGCCTTAGGATTAATTAGACTTTATCAGTTGACCATCTCACGGGTTAAGCCGTCATCCTGCCGCTATTTCCCAACTTGTTCTCAATATACCTATGAAGCCATTGAAAAGTTTGGTTTTGTTAGAGGGGTGTGGCTGGGGATAAAGCGACTGGCTCGTTGCCAGCCTCTGCATGTCGGTGGTTATGACCCGGTACCTGATAAATGACATTTTTAGGGAGTGAGTAAGTGTGGATTAAGCATAATAGAAGGTTGTTGGCTAAGGTCTTACTTCTGCTGGTTATCCTTGTTATCGGCGGGGTAACCGTTTCCGGGTGTTATGGTAGGTCTCAGCCCCGGGGCTGGTCGGGGGCGGTAATAGCTGATGACACCCTATTTTTGGCTTCTGTGGAGGGTCGGCTGGTCGGTCTGAATAAATCGGATGGTAGCCGTCTATGGCCTGTTGATAGCACGCTGGGAATCTCAGAATCAGGAACAGCTATTTACGGCACCCCGGCAGTGGCGGAGGATTTGGTTTATGTCGGTGGCTATAATGGGAGGGTTTATGCTGTTACTTTTAGCACAGGCGCTTTGAGATGGGTGTATCCCCGCGAAGGTAATCTTGAGCCTATAGTTGGTGGGGTAGTGGTATCTCAAGGCATGGTCTATTTTGGCTGTTCTGATGGTAAGGTCTATGCCCTGGATGCGATTACTGGTGACAGGGTATGGCAGTCGTTTGAGACCGGGGACAAGATTTGGTCAACCCCGGTGATTGATGGTGACACGCTGTATATTAGTTCCTTTGATAAGAAGCTCTATGCTCTGGATGCTAATACTGGTAGTGAAAAGTGGGTGTTTGCTGAAGCTAAGGGAGCTATTGCTTCTACACCACTGGTCTATGAGAACACGGTTTATATCGGTTCCTTTGATAGGTATCTTTACGCCGTAGATACTACCAACGGTAGCCTGAGGTGGCGGTCGGAGGTTGAAGTCGACAAGTGGTTCTGGGCTAAACCGGTAGTTTATAATAATGTTATCTATGCCCCGAACCTTGACGGTAAGGTTTATATTTTAGATGCTAACAGTGGTCGTGAGGTCGCCGGCGCTGTTGAACTGGACAGCCCGAGCCCGATTAGCTCAGACCCGGTAGTAGTTGATGGCAAGGTTATTATTGCTTCCCAAGAAGGTAAAATATATTCTCTGGATACCAGTAATAATCAGGTTGGTCTGCTGCGCAATGTAGGGGATGATGGGCAAGAGATATATGCCCCCCTTTGTGCCAGCGATGGGGCGGTATATATCCATGCTCAAAGCTCAAAGCAAGATACCCTGTATGCGCTGAATGCACAGACGGGGGTAGAAGTGTGGAGACCTGTTTCTTTAAGTAGTAAGTGAGGTAGATTTCATTGTTAGAACTGTGGAGCTCGGGTCCGGTAGCGCTGATGCTAAACACGCTCATTGCGCTATCTTCCTATCTATTTGGTAGCTTTGGGCTGACCATTGTTGTGTTGACTATTATTATTCGGGGTGCTATGTATCCCCTGACTGTAAAACAGCTCCGGGCGACCAGAGCCATGCAAGCGCTTCAGCCCAAGATTGCTGAGCTTCAGAAGAAGTATGCCAAGGATAAGCAGCGGCTGGCTCAGGAGCAGATGAAACTGTATAAGGAGTCGGGGGTGAGCCCGGCTGGTTGTGCGGTGCCGATGCTAATCCAAATGCCCATCTGGATAGCTCTCTTCCAGTCAATTATTAGGGTTTTAGCCGTAACTCCCGAGGATTTATTGGGTCTGTCCCGGCATCTTTGGTCCTGGCCGGTGGTATATTCTATGCTACCGCTGGACAATAATTTTCTCTGGTTCAACCTGGTTAGCCCTGACCTGCCTTTAGCCATCCTGGTGGGAGCTACCATGTGGCTGACGCAGAAAATGGTAACCCCGACCACTACTGACCCCCAGCAGCGCTCCCAGAGCCAGCTAATGCTGTGGATGATGCCATTGATGTTTGGCTTTATCGCGATGAGTGTTCCCAGTGGTCTGGCTCTCTATTGGGCGGCATCAAATGTTATTAGCATTGTTATCCAGTACTTTGTTCTCGGGGGGTGGGGTGGCTTGGCCAGGGCAGGAGCCGGGAAGTACGTTGTCCCGAGTAGTAAAGATATAAAGGTTCGCGTCGCCGAAGCCGAGACAGCACCCAGTATTTCGGCTATGGAGGCTGATATTGTTGACACAGGTTCTACCGAGGAAGAAGAGTCAGGTTATGGAGGAGCTGGAGATAAGCGTCAACTCGGTGGAGGCGGCTATCCCGCCAGCCTTAGAGAGTTTAAGTCTCGGTCGAGAAGAAGTAAAGGTCACCGTCCTAAACGAAGGTAGGGGTGGTATCTTAGGCCGGGGGCTGAGGAGGCTAAGATTAGATGGAGCCCATAGCCAACAAGGATAGCGATATAACTGAGGTAACTGAGGTAGCTAAGGGTATCTTAGAGACACTGGTTACTATGATGGGGGTAGTGGCTTCGGTGGAGCCTCAGGTTAAACTGGCGGCTGAGGGGGAAGAAACTACTCCTGCCGTTAACCTTGATATTAAGGGTGATGACCTGGGCATCTTGATTGGGCGGCGAGGGCAGACCCTGGCTTGTCTGCAATATATCCTTAGGCTTATTGTCGGTCATCAGACAGAGGTTTGGGTGCCGATAATTATTGATGTTGAGGGGTATAAGCAGCGTCGTTATGAAGCACTGCGGGCTTTAGCTTGGCGCTTGGCGGAGCAGGTGAAGGCGAGGGGGGTGCCATTTACGCTAGAGCCTATGTTGGCTTATGAAAGGCGCATCATCCATCTGGCTTTGGCTGACCACTCTGATGTTACCACTGAGAGCATAGGTGAGGGCGAGGCTCGTAGAGTGGTTATTCGGCCAAAGTAATAATAGCACTCTGATTTGTTTTTGAGATGTTCCATCCAGTAAGTAGCAAGGTGAATTTTCCCCAGGTTGAGGAGAGCATACTTAGCTTGTGGAAGAAACATAATGTCTTTGAGCGGAGTGTAGACGCTCGCAGTAGTGGCTCCCGGTTTGTATTTTATGAAGGGCCCCCCACAGCTAATGGTAGCCCGGGTATTCATCACGTACTGGCTCGTGTGTTCAAGGATGTTATCCCCCGCTATAGGGTAATGAAGGGCTATTATACCCCGCGTATTGCTGGCTGGGATACACACGGACTGCCGGTAGAGTTAGAGGTGGAACGGGAGCTGGGCTTTTCCAGCAAGGCAGATATTGAGGAATATGGCATTGACCGCTTTAATGCCCGCTGTCGGCAGAGCGTGTTCGGTTACCTTAAACAGTGGGAGGCAATGACCGAGCGCATTGGCTTCTGGGTTGACCTGGAACATCCCTATATCACCATGGACAATAGATATATTGAGACGGTGTGGTGGGCAATAAAGCAGATGTGGGATAGGGGATTGATTTATCAGGGCTACAAGGTAACCCCCCACTGTCCCCGGTGTGGCACCTCCTTGAGCTCCCATGAGGTTGCCCTGGGCTATCAGGACAATGTTGAAGACCCCTC
>DAOUFA010000134.1:0-5248 GCA_034430355.1 Dehalococcoidales bacterium | reverse complement strand
GTTACCGAGCCAACCCTATCCGGCATGCATGACCTGGATAGGGTTATTGGTGTTTGTCATCATTTCACTGTTCCTGTTATAGTTTGTATTAACAAGTATGACCTGAATGAAGATAACAGTCATCAAATTGAAAGCTATTGCCAAAGTCAAGGGATAGAGATAGCTGCCAGGATTCCCTTTGATAATGTAGTAACTGAGGCACTGGTTCATGGATTGCCCGTGGTAGAATACTCCCAGAATAATGTCTCGCGACAAATAGAAGCACTGTGGCGGGATATCGCCAGAGTGGTTGGGACATGAAAGGAGAGGTTGATATATGAGGTATGCCATACCCATGAGTGATGGTGTAGTAGCGACACATTTTGGTCATTGTGAGCACTTTGCCCTAATTGATGTTGATGAGGCAAGAAAAGCAGTTGTGGGGAGAGAGATTATCCCTTCTCCGGGACATGAACCCGGGTTGCTGCCAGTATGGCTGGCGGAGAAAGGAGTGTCCGTTATTATCGCCAGTGGCATGGGTTCGCGTGCCCAGAATCTTTTTAAACAGAATCGTATCAGGGTTATTATCGGTACCTTAGAAGGCGACCCGGAAAGAGCAGTTCTGGATTACATAAGCGGCACATTGGCTACAGGAGATAACATATGTGACCATTAGTAGTGGTAACGATACAATAGTGAGGACAGGAAGGGAAAGCTTATGGCGACTGAAAAGCAAGTAAGGGAGAGTCTAAACGAGGTGCTGGTTCCCGGTGTTAAGCGCAGCCTGGTGGAGCTGAATGTGGTTCGTCAGGTCGCGGTCTCTAACCAGAGAATCAATATTACTCTAGCTTCAACGGCTCTGAGTGAGACTGCCCAGGACTGGATTAGAAATAAGGCAAAAATGGTGGTGGAAAAGCTGCCTGATGTAGAGCAAGTAGATGTTGAGTTTATTGAGGTTAAACCTACGGAGCTAAATCAAATTCAACATGTCATTGCGGTGATGAGTGGTAAGGGGGGAGTGGGTAAGTCACTGGTGGCTAGTCTTACCGCGGTTGCCCTCACCCGGCAGGGTAGCGAAGTAGGTATTCTGGATGCTGATATCACTGGCCCCAGTATTCCCAAAATGTTTGGCATCAGCGAACGACCTGGCGGCAGTAATACCGGGATTCTGCCTGTGCTCTCAAGGTCGGGGATGGAAGTTATGTCCTTCAATCTTCTTCTGCCTCAGGAGGATGACGCCGTTATCTGGCGTGGTCCTCTTATCTCCAAGGCTATTACCCAGTTCTGGGAGGAGGTAGTCTGGGGCAAGCTTGATTACCTGATTGTCGACCTGCCACCGGGAACCGCTGATGCTCCCCTTACCGTAATGCAAACACTTCCTGTATCTGGAGTAATCATTGTTTTTACCCCCCAGGATTTAACCACTATGATAGTTAGAAAAGCAGTAAATATGGCTAAGAAGATGGGTAAACCCATTCTGGGTGTAATTGAGAATATGAGTTATTTATATGTACCTGAAATAGACAGGCGGATTGAACTCTTCGGTAAGAGTAGAGGCGAAGACATGGCGCAAGCCGCTGAAGCACCGCTCCTGGGGCAATTGCCCATAGACCCCGAGCTAGCTAAGTTGTGTGATGAAGGAAATATAGAACGCTACAACTCTGATGCCTTCACCAAGTTTAGCCAGGCTCTTACCCAGGCTTTGCCCCAAGCTAAAGTAGAGCCGACCGGGAAAGGAGGGGAATAGAAAATGCCCCCCGTAGTTTCAATTGTAGGTAAATCAAAATCAGGCAAAACGACCTTCATAGAAAAACTGGTTGGGGAATTAAAATCGAGAGGTTATCGAGTGGCTACCATCAAGCACACCCCTCAAGGTATGACCTTTGATGAGCCAGGCAGGGATAGTTGGCGTCACATTCAAGCCGGGAGCGAAGCTACGGCAATCGCTTCACCGGACAAGATTGTGTTAATCAAGCCTATCGCCCAGGCTCTTACCCTTGATGAGATAGTTCGCTTCTTCGGTGAGGACTACGACATTATCCTGACTGAAGGTTTTAAGCAGGGCAACGCCCCCAAGATAGAGGTCCACCGTAAGGAGGTCGGTTCGCCCCTCAGTAGTATCAAGAAGCTTATCGCCATAGTTACTGATGAGCCCCTTGAAACCAGAACCAGGCAGTTCTCCTGGCAAGACATTAAAGGTTTAGCTGACCTTATGGAGGAAGGCTTCATCAAGCCCCAGAGGGAACGAACCTCGCTTTACATAAACAATATCCCCATCGTTTTGACCACCTGGCCCAGAGAGGTTATCACCAACGTCATCCTGGCTATGGCTTCCTGCCTGAAGGGGGTAGGGGAGGTCAGGAGCCTCGAGCTTTTCCTGCGGAGAGGTTCAGGAAGATAAAAGCTTATGAGAATTACCAACTGGAGTGCTATTAGATATGGCTAACTTTGAGAAGATAGACAAAGCTCGAAAGTTGCTGGGCTTGGGAGACGCGGTTACCCTGAAGGAAATCAAGCAGGCTTATCGGCGGATGGCACTTCGGTATCATCCTGATAGGGGAGAAGAGAAACGAGACGAGGAAATGATGAAGAAGCTGAACTGGGCGTATAAGCTGCTTATGGATTATTGCACCAGTTATTGCTACTCTTTCAAAGAAGAGGATGTGGCTAGAACATACCCTAATGATGAATATCTTAGAAAATACTACTATGGCTGGTTTGACGGTATATAGGAGGAGTTCATCATAGAGCCCTGAGTAATTAGTGGGGGAGAGATGGCAGATTTAGAATCTATAGCCTCGCCTTTTGATTCGCTTGCCTTAGATTATGATAACTGGTTTGAGAGAGAGGGAATGCCCATCTTCGTCATTGAGGTTGAGGCCTTTCGGGAAATTTTGCCCTTGTTGCCGAAACCTTGGCTCGAAGTGGGAGTAGGTAGCGGTCGTTTTGCCCAAGCTCTAGGAATAGAAATTGGACTTGACCCATCAGTCAAACTGCTTGATATAGCCAGGAATCGGAGCCTAAATGTGCTGCTGGGTAGGGGGGAAAATACCCCCTTTACCGATAGGGCTTTTGGAACGGTATTTATCATTGTTACTGTGTGTTTTGTTGATTCACCCTTGGCAGTTCTAACCGAGGCTAATCGCCTCCTCAAACCAGGTGGTAAGATAGTGCTTGGCCTCGTGCTGCGGGAAAGCCCCTGGGGGCAATTTTATCAAGTGAAGAAAGAGAAAGAGCACCGTTTCTACAAATATGCCACCTTTTACAGTTATGCTGAGGTTACAAGGCTCTTGGAACAAGCCGGCTTTTCAATTGAGAAGACTATCTCAACGCTTTTTCAGAGACCGGGTGAGGTCGGACATATGGAATCTCCACGGGAGGGTTTCTCTTCTGATGCCGGATTCACCATAATCCTGGCTGGGAAATCTCCGTAAGGAAGCTAAGAAAACAGGGGGAACAAGGTTGATAGGAACCAAACATATTATCTATGGACCGGTCCCATCCCGGCGATTAGGCCGCAGCTTGGGAATAAATAATATCCCCCCTAAGACGTGTTCCTATTCTTGCCTCTATTGCCAACTGGGGAACACCATAAAGATGCAAGTTGGACGAGAAAACTTCTATGAGCTAGAAGAGATAGTTCAAGGTGTAAAAGAGAAGGTTAAACAGGTTAGACAAAAAGGGGAAACCATAGATTATCTAACTTTTATCCCCGATGGTGAACCCACTTTGGATGCTAATCTCGGCCGGGAGATCGAGCTTCTGAAACCCTTAGGTATCAAGATTGCCGTTCTTACTAATGCTACCCTTATCTGGCACGAGGAGGTTAGGCAAGATTTACAGAAGGCTGACTGGGTATCACTGAAGGTGGATGCGGTAAGTACGGAAATATGGCGCCGAATTAATAGACCCTCAAAATCCTTAAAACTAAAAGTAATTTTAGACGGAATGCTCAAATTCGCTGGTGTTTTTAAGGGTGAGCTAGCCACCGAGAGTATGCTTATTCAGGGCATTAACGATAGTAGCCAGGAAATTGAAAAAATAGCCGACTTCCTGGCCGAGCTAAAGCCAAATAAGGCTTATCTGGCTATTCCCACCAGACCACCAGCCCAAAAGACGGTGATAGCTGCCAGTGAGCCAGCTATCAATATGGCGTACCAAATCTTCGGTAAGAGATTAAGCCGCGTAGAGTATCTAATCGGCTATGAAGGCAACGCTTTTGCCTTTACCGGTAACGTTGCCGACGACTTACTTAGCATTACTGCAGTACATCCAATGAGGGAAGAGGCTATTATGGAGTGTCTGAAGAAGGCTAATACCGATTGGGGAGTTATAGACAAGCTAATAAAAGATGGCAGCCTCATCCAATTGGAATATCAAGGCAGAAGATTCTATATGAGGAAATTGTCCCGAGCCTCTCTAAATGGACTTTAATCCTGATTAGTCTTACCCCTGATAAACAAATTCCGAGCTATATTTGAAAAGATTGCGCTTTTGCGTTATAAATAGGGGGGATTAAGCCTCCGAAAAAGTCTTTGGTGCCCCCACTCTTAGTCAGTTTTAGTGGCAAAGAGGTTCAGGTTTGGCTAAAAAAAAGCAGGTAGAGAAACCAAAGCGCGAAGTTACCAAGCGCCAGCTTTCCCTGTGGGAACAGCAGAAAAAGAGACGACGCCTTTTTCTTATCTTGGGGATTAGCGTTATTGCTGTCGCTGCCGGGATTACGGGGCGTGGATTCTATATTACCCATTATCAACCGATGCATGAAACGGTAATCAGGGTAAACGATACCGAGTTTAATATGGGATACTACATAAAAATGCTTGAATTTGGTGGGGGAGGTCAACCTGACTATTTGCCATATTTGGCCGACCAGGTGGTGACAGCTATTGAGCAAAATGAGCTAATAAGGCAGGGAGCTGAGAAGTTAGGCATTGTTGCTACCAATAGCGAGGTTGATGAGATGCTTAAGGAATTTGACCCCCCTTTAAGCAGAGACTACAGAGATTTAATCAGGGCTGAATTATTGAAGGGCAAACTTCGTGATGCGTATTTTGACCAATGGGTGGCTGAGTTTGCTGGGCAGAGGCATATCATGGCAATGTTCTTGGAAAGTGAGAGCCAGGCAACTGAGGTTAGAGCCAGGCTGAAGAATGGCGAAGATTTTGGCGAGCTGGCTGGCGAGCTTTCTCTGGAGAGTTTTTCTCAAACTGAAAATGGTGACCTCGGCTGGCATCCCTATGGTATTTTATCAGGAATGGGGGGGTTTTCT
>DAOUFA010000133.1:0-1648 GCA_034430355.1 Dehalococcoidales bacterium | reverse complement strand
CCAGCCCGCCCCTGGATAGTCGGGCTACTGTAGATTATGTAAAATCCACGGCAGCATCAGAGGGGGTGGTCCGCATCCTGCCTATCGGCTGTATCTCTAAGGGTAGAGAAGGGGAAGAGCTAGCCCCAATGTCGGAACTGGCTTCAGCCGGGGTGATTGCCTACAGTGACGATGGCAATCCAGTCCTGAATTCAAACCTGATGCGCCAGGCGCTGGACTGCAGCCGCGGTCTTGATTTGCCCATTATTGACCACAGCGAGGATACCCTGCTCAGTGAGGGCGGGCTGATGAACGAAGGCATAATATCAACTAGGTTAGGTCTCCGGGGAATACCGGCTGCGGCTGAGGAGATTATGATTGCCCGTGACCTGATTCTGGCTCAACTGACTGAAGCCAGACTGCACATTGCCCATGTTTCTACCGAAGGCTCGGTTGACCTTATTCGCCGCGCCAAAGAGAAGGGCATAAAGGTTACGGCTGAGGTTACGCCCCACCACCTGACCCTGACCGAGGAGAAGGTCATCGGCTATAACACCAACGCTAAGGTAAATCCGCCACTGAGGACCAAACGGGATACTCAAGCCCTAATTCAGGGGCTTAAGGAAAATGTAATTGATGCTATTGCTACCGACCATGCCCCTCACACCGAAGCCGATAAACTTGTTGATTTTGCTCTGGCTGCCTTTGGCATCAGTGGCTTTGAAACTGCCCTGGGCAGCCTGTTAAGCCTGGTGCACAATGGACAGCTAACCCTGAATACCCTTATCTCCAAGCTTACCTGCGAACCAGCAAAGATTATTGGTAATAAATATGGCAGGCTGGGTAGCCTTGAAGTTGGAGTTTCCGCCGATGTTACTATCTTTGACCCCGATATGGAGTGGATAGTTGATACCAAGGCTTTTGCCTCTAAGGGCAAGAATACCCCCCTGACTGGCTCCAGGCTTAAAGGCAAGGTAATGGCAACTATATCCCAGGGAAAGCTGGTTTATAAGGATGACTGCATTACAATTAAAAGGGGAATCTAAGAGGGTTATCACTTCCTCTTTTGAAGAAGAAAATGTAAAAAGGGAGTTTAAGAGGGGCGAAGCCCCTCTTCAGAAAATCTTCCCCTTCCCCTTAATAAGGGGAAGGGGATAAAGGGGATAGGGTTAACAAAAATTATGACCCAAAAAACAACATTAGTCTTAGAAGACGGCTCGGTTTATGAGGGCTATGCCTTCGGCGCTGAGGCTGGTGCCTCCGGTGAGGTGGTGTTTAACACCAGTATGATGGGCTATCAGGAGATGCTGACCGACCCCTCTTATGCCGGTCAGATTGTCGTCCCCACCTACCCTCTTATCGGCAACTACGGAGTAAATAAACAGGACTTTGAATCAAGCAAAATCCAGGTAAGGGCTTTTGTGGTCAGGGAGGAGTGCCTTGAGCCCAACCATTATCTTAGCACCAGCACCCTTGGCCAATTTCTAAAAGAGTATGGCATACCGGGGATTTATGGCGTGGATACCCGGGCGCTCACCCGCCGACTGCGCACCTCAGGGGTAATGATGGGTATTATAACTAACGATGATACCCCCCAACAGGCTCTGGAGCAATTAAAAAAGCTGCCCAACTACGGGACAATTGATTTTGTTAAGCAGGTTACCACTGA
>DAOUFA010000132.1:0-4126 GCA_034430355.1 Dehalococcoidales bacterium | reverse complement strand
AGTGCCCCACCCAATACCCATGTCTGCCCGGTGTGCCTGGGGATGCCTGGAGTCCTGCCGGTCATCAATCAGAAAGCGGTGGAATATACCATAATGACTGCCTTGGCACTAAACTGTACAATCTCTGATTACACCAAATTTGACCGTAAGAACTACCCCTATCCCGACCTGATGAAGGGCTATCAGATTTCTCAGTATGATGCTCCCGTTGGGCATCATGGTTGGTTCATTATTGAGGTTAATGACCAAAAAAGGAAGGTGGGTATAACCCGTGTCCACCTTGAAGAGGATGTAGCCAAGCTAGTCCACTGCGCCTCCCCGGGGGGAGAATCTTATAGTCTGGTAGATGTCAATCGGTCTGGCGTGCCGCTAATGGAGGTTGTAGGCGAGCCTGACCTGCGCTCCCCAGAAGAAGCCAGGCAATACCTGGTAAAGCTGCGCAGCATACTTCAATACCTGGGTGTATCTACCGGTAATATGGAGGAGGGGAGCTTCAGGTGTGATGCTAATATCAGTATCCGCCCTGAGGATAGCCCGGATTCTACGGCTAAGGTTGAGGTCAAGAATATGAATAGCTTCAGGGCAGTCTACCGGGCTATGGAGTATGAGGCCAAACGACAGAGGAAGGCAGTAGCCGAAGGTAAAAAGCTGGTACAGGAGACCAGAGGCTGGGTAGAAGGGAAGGGGAAGACTGTTTCCCAACGCAGCAAGGAATACGCTCACGACTATCGCTACTTCCCCGAACCGGACCTTCCCCCATTGGTTTTAAGCCGGGAGTGGGTGGAGCAAATAAGGTCAAGGCTGCCTGAGTTGCCCGAAGTCAGGCGCGACCGATTTGTCGCTGAATATGGCCTCCCCCTGTATGATGCCAACCTGCTTACCAGTTCTAGAGCCATGGCTGACTACTTTGAAGCCTGCCTTAGACCAGAGATGCCCTATACTCAGCCTCTCGTCAAAAGGGCTAAAGCGGTGGGCAATTGGCTTTTAGGTGACTTTAGCCGATTACTCAATGCCACCAACACTGAAATAAGCGATTGTAGAGTCAGGCCTGAGCAGCTTTGTCAGTTACTTGATTTGATACACAAGGATAGTATCAGCAGCACCAGTGCCAAGATGGTGTTTGAGGAGATGTTTAATACCGGGAAAGATGCCGCCAGTATTATTGCCCAGCGAGGGCTTAGCCAAATCAGCGATGCTAAGCATATCGAAATCGAGGTGACTACAGCAATAGCTTTGAATACTCAAGCTGTGGCTGATTATAAGGCAGGTAAGGCATCGGCTCTGCAGTTTCTGGTCGGGCAGGTAATGAGAGCGACCAAAGGTCGCGCCAATCCCAAGGTGGTAAACGAATTACTTAAGCAAAAGCTTGAGGGAGGATAAATGCAGACTTATCTCAACGTGGCTCAGATTGTGTTGTCTGTAGCCTTGATACTGGTTGTTCTGTTTCAGGTTCGAGGCGGGGGGCTGGGGGGTATCTTTGGTCAGCCAGGCACCGTCTATCGGACTAGGCGGGGCGTAGAAAAGATATTATTCCAACTCACCATCATCTTAGTAGTTGTATTTCTGGTAATCTCGGTATTGACGCTCAGGCTTAGCCCCTAATCGCTGAGGTAATAATAGGATAACTACTGTCAGGGAAAGTTTGAAGGGGCGAAAAATCGGGGTCCCCACAAAAACCACTCTTCCCCCTCTCCTTGAAAGGAGAGGGGGACCGAGGGGGTGAGGTTGATAATCAATCTCGTGAGGTAGTCAATGAATTGCCCGGTTTGCGGCAAAGAAGTCAGAGCCCATATTTACCACTGCGCTAGATGTGCTGTTTACGTGCACGAGAAATGCTGGCCGAAGCATGTCGAGATGGCTCATAAGCAAAAACGAGGGAAAAGGGCTCGGTGAAACTGAAAGTATGATTGCTTGAGACTGACAGTATAAACTATTGACAAAGGCTTGGGAGTTATATAGTATAGAAAGGTAGCTAGAAGGAACGGTCCCAGCGGCATTATTGTATCAGGAAAGGACTTCATGTGTTTGGAGTAAAGTCGCCAAGCTTAGAATATACCCCCTTCGAATCTAAACGGAGGGGGGTTTTTATTTATTGGCAGTTAATTAAAAGGAGGTATGACAATGGCTGAAGCTTATAACGGGAAGGTTTTATTTGTTGACCTGACTTCAGGTTCTATCAAGGAAGAGAGCTTGCCCGAGAAGATATACCGAGATTTTATTGGAGGTACTGGGCTAGGGGTAAGGATTCTCTATGAGCGTATGAAACCTAAAGCAGACCCGCTGGGTCCAGATAATATGCTCGGCTTTGTCACCGGCTTGCTACTAGGGAGTGGGACCCCTATAGGTATGAGGTTACAGTTGGTAGGCAAGTCTCCCGTTACCGGGGGCTGGGGCGACTCTAATGTTGGTGGCCACTTCTCTCTTGAGCTAAAGTCAACTGGCTATGATGCCGTTTTCTTCAGTGGCATCTCGCCCAAGCCGGTTTATCTATTCATCCACGATGGCAAGGCTGAAATTAAAGACGCTACCCATTTATGGGGCAAAGATACATCCGAGACTGTGGAAATGATCTGCCAGGAATTAGGCGACAAAAGGATAAGGGTTGCCTGTATCGGTCCTGCTGGAGAAGCCAAATCACTACTAGCCGCGGTTATACACGACATAGGTGCCGCCGGTAGGTCCGGGCTGGGGGCAGTGATGGGGTCCAAGCGTCTCAAGGCATTTGCCGTTAGAGGCACCATAAAGTTCCCCATAGCTGATAAACAGCGGTTTGATGACCTGCGTAAAGACTGTCGTAAGGAATACAAGGAGACGGAGCATGGTTGGAATGTTATGCTGCGGACTTGGGGCACCAACTCCTTTACCACTCCTTGTGTCACCGCAGGCGAGACACCAATTAAGAACTGGACCCTCTTCGGTGAGGAAGGATTCCCTAATCACGGTAAATTAAATGGTGATGAAGTTATTAAATACCAGGCGAGAAAGGTTGCTTGTACTAGTTGCCCTGTAGCTTGCCACGGTGTGCTTAAACAGGAGAAGGGTCGTTATGGTATAAGCGGCGAAGTAGCTAAGCCCGAGTATGAGACTTTGGCTATGCTTGGTACCAATTGTCTTAATGATGGTGTGGAGTCGGTAATTAAAGCTAACCACCTTTGCAATCTTTACGGGCTTGATACCATAGGGGTAGGCAGTGTTATTGGTTTCGCTATGGAGTGTTACGAGCGTGGCGTCATAACTAAAAAGGACACCGACGGCATTGACCTTACTTGGGGTAATGCCGAAGCGATATTAACTATGGTGGCAAAGATAGCCCGGCGGCAAGGGTTCGGAGCTGTGCTTGCCGACGGAAGCAAATTCGCTGCTGAACGTATCGGCAAGGGTTCTGAGAAATGGGCTATGCATATGGGTGGTCAGGACATGCCTGCCCACGACCCCAGGGCTGTCCATACCGTCTCTTATGCCTGGGGCTATCTTACCGACCCTACTCCGGGACGCCATACCTTGAATGAGCAGATGAAGAGTGCCCACCAGGGGCTGGCAGCCGGTTCACCAGACCCTGAGCTACAGTTCCCCCCGTGGGATGAGCTTGATTACCAAACCAGTGCTCCAATATACGCTGCCTTCAGTGATTTTCATTTGTTACTTTCTGCTGCCGGTTTCTGTTACTTCATGTCATGGCCCGGTTTTCGCCTGGCTGATTTCATATCGGCAGTAACCGGGTGGGATTTCACCATGGCTCAAGGACTAAAGGTGGGGCGCCGCATTAAGACCCTGCGTCAAGCCTTTAACATTCGTGAGGGAATAGATACCAGCCAATGGCATTTGCCGGAAAGGATAGCTGCTCCCCAGCCTACAGGACCAAACGCTGGCCGAAAGATAGACTTCAAAACCATAAAGGAGAAGGGCTATGAAGCCTTGGGCTGGGATGCTAAAACCGGTAAGCCATTGGAGTCAACCTTGAAGGAGCTAGGGCTGAAAGAACTGGTGGGTCAGCTATAGCTTGGTGGCTGCCAGGAATAATGTTGGGAGGATAGTTGCTGGAAGCAATAGAGGTGGCGCATAAGGCAGTAGAAGTTGCCAGTGACAAGAAGGCTCTTGATATTGTGTTGCTGGATACCCGCGGGGT
>DAOUFA010000131.1:0-15540 GCA_034430355.1 Dehalococcoidales bacterium | reverse complement strand
TTTTATCCCGCCTTCTTGAAAGTGACCAATACTATGGTCTGAGGCAGACCCCCGGCTAAAGCCTTATTCCGAAGCCGGAGTAACCTCCAGTATATTCTGACCACTCAGTTACTACTCTGGTTACTTTTGCTGATGGCGGTCCGACCTTAAGATAGCCGATTAGCTGTTCTAATTGCTTTCTTTCTCCCTCAGCTTGTACCTCTACGGCTTCTATATCTCGCCGGTTGCGTACATAGCCGGTCAGGCCTAGCTCTCTAGCCCGTCTGGAGGTGAAGTCACGGAAGAAGACGCCTTGAACATACCCATATACTATTACTTGAACCGAGGCTAAGTCAGTCATTGGTTGTCCCTTTACCTTGGGATGAGCCTTAATGGGAGCGAAAATTTGTACCTATCCAGCCTGTCTAGACCTTGCTGGTGAGCCAGGTCAATAGCCTCATCAAACTCCTGTCTACTTGCCGGACGGCTTAATTGCGGTATATCAAAAGCCTTATAACAGGGGTGATATTGAGCCATAATGTTTAAGTAGGTATTGGTGGAAACCTCTTGAGCCAGAAAGCGTACTATCTCTTTAGTCCCGGCTAACCTATTAGGCAATACTAAGTGTCGCACCAGAAGACCACGTTGAGCTATACCCTGCTCGTCTATCTGAAGGTCACCTACCTGGCGATGCATTTCCTTGATAGCTGCTTTATTTACCCTGGGGTAGTCTTTTATCCCCGATAGTTGCTCAGCAATTTTATCATTGGCATACTTCATATCAGGCATATAGATGTCAATAATCCCGTCCAGCAGCTTCAGCGTTTCCACGGAGTCATAACCACCGCTGTTATATACCACGGGCAGATAGAGACCCATACTCACTGCTAGCTCCAGGGCGTCCAGGATATAAGGCACGACATGGGTTGGACTGACCAGGTTAATGTTGTGGCAACCTCTTGCCTGGAGGGAGAGCATCATCTTGGCCAGTTCTTCTCTGTCAGCAGGGCTGCCTTCACCTAGCTGGCTTATGGTGTAGTTTTGGCAGAAGACGCATCGTAGATTACAGTAGGCGAAAAAAATAGTTCCTGAGCCGTGCCTACCTACCAGAGGTGCCTCTTCCCCGAAGTGAGGTCCATAGCTAGAAATTATGACCTGGCTGGTAATATGACACTTCCCGCTGTCACCAGCCAGGCGATTAACGCCACAATGACGGGGGCACAGGTGGCACTCTTCCAGTATTAATTTGGCTTTCTCAACCCTGGTTTTTAACTCTCCTGTGTTGTAAAGCTGTTGGTAAGCGGCTATTTGTCTTACTCCTCTGGCTTTGGTTCCTTCTTTCCCTTTTTAATTACTTCCACCGTGGTCGGGGGTGGTAAGATGGTATCAGCCGATACTTTCTTGACATCCTTTTTGGTTTTTTTTGGTTCTCTATGTCGGTAATCTCGTCTCCCCATAGTAACACCTCTATTTAAAACGCTGGACTACAGGTATTGTTAATTGAAGTTTAACAAAGGCAGGCTGTGGTGTAAAGTTCAAAGTCTTGCCAGTGCTGAGCGAGCGGCTTCAGCCTCGGCCTCTTTCTTACTTTTGCCTGAGCCCCTGCCCAGTACAGTATCACCGACTCTCACCTCAACCGTGAATCTCCTATCATGGTCCGGTCCCGTGGCTTCTATCACGTGGTAGGCTGGCGTCAGCTGCTCCCTGGCCTGGATAAGTTCCTGAAGTTGTGATTTATAATCAAATCCGGCACCCTGACTGACTACTTTCTGTAGTTCTTTATCAAGTAACCTCAGGATAAAATTCTTGGCGGTAGCTGAGCCCTGGTCAAGGAAAATAGCCGCTATCACTGCTTCTAAGGCGCCGGCCAGGTTGGCTGGCTTGTGCCGTCCACCACTTGCCTCCTCCCCCTTCCCCAGATAGAGGTAATCACCAAGTCCGATGGCTCTGGCCGCCCGGGCTAGGGCATCCCGGCGAACCAGGGTGGCGCGGAGCTGGGTCATCTCACCTTCAGTGAACGAAGGCGGGTCTTGATATAGCTTTTCAGCAACTACCCAGCCTAAAACGGCATCACCCAAAAATTCAAGCCGCTCATTAGAGGTTGGGGCTAGGTCCGGGTTCTCATTAATATAGGAGCTATGAACCAGGGCTTGCTCTAGGAGTGAGGGGTCGTTAAAGGAAACCCCCAGAATCTCTTGCAGAACAGCTAATTCAGCCAAAGCTATGCTTCCTTTCCTAAATAACCAGAATTCAGCATAAACAGTCAGGTCTGCCCTGTCAAATGCTCCTGCTATTGCTACAGGCACAGCTAGATGCTATAATTTTATTGCGCTGGGGAATAGTCTAGTGGTAGGACGGCGGACTCTGGATCCGTTAGGGAAGGTTCGAATCCTTCTTCCCCAGTTAAACTGTATATTCCACTCCATTTACCGGACAGATTACTTCAGTTTTCAGGTCGCTAATATAGGTGGCTAGCAATCGGGGTCGCTCGGTGTGGATGGGGTATAACCTTCCTGGATTTATTTCCTGTATCGCCCATTTCAATTGGTCGGGATTTATGTGCCCTGAGGCATGTACCTGATAAAGGGGTAAGCCGCAGATTTCCAGCCAGTTGAGAAGCTTGTTGTAGTCAATTTCCATTTCTTCATTGAAAGGCTCACTCTGCGACAGGATATAGACGCTTCCAGGTTCAGGTTGAACCTCAACCATCTCGTTCATATCCCAAAACGACGCCGCCAGAAGAAGCTCATCTTGATGGGCGTTGACATAGTGGGCGTTAACAATCTTGCCCGGGTAGTGCTCCATCAAGATGTTCTCCCACGCATATCGTATCTTCTTCTTCCTCTGAAATATGAGGATATTGGGGTCGTCTAGCCCCAACAGATTGAGGTGTTTGTCATCTCGGAGGTTGTGAACCAGCCACGCCTGTTTGGTAGACACCGCCAATTGTCGGTTATTGGTCTTGGCGGCTTGCCAGAATGTGGTCAGCCTATCCATATCATTGAGGTAGAAGCCAGCCAGGGCAAGCCTCCGGGTAGTTGATACTATACCTCTTATTTTGTCGGCTACCTCATTCTCGGTGACCATCTTGGCATCGACGATATTGGTTGCCTCGGTAATCAATACATCGGGGTGGACCTGCTTTGCCCTTTCTATGAACTCCCGGCTCATCGCCGCTTGGGGTCCGTGCAACCTGAAATCCCCGGTGTAAGCGATTACTCCGTTTGAGGTGTGGATGATAAACCCATAGGCCCCGGGAACCGAATGGTCAACGTGGATTGGCTCCAGTTTTATTGAGCCGATATTTAAGACGTCTCCCGTCCTGAAAGTGTGAAATTTTTTATATACCTGCTCGCCCTGGCTTGAACTGAGATTGGCTATTCTATACTCGGTACGCTGCCCGGTGCTGGCTAACTCTCTGGCGACTATCATGGTCTTGGCTGTCTCACCGCAAAATATAGGCACTGAGTCTTTCACATACCGAATGTAGTCCCAGTGGTCAGCATGGGGGTGGCTGAGGACTATGGCATCTATGGCTGGCTCACCCTCGTCCCTTTTATACAGCCCGCTTATTTTGGGCAGTATGCCAAGATAAATGAGGTGCTTTTCTTCTCGCGGGCTTAGATACGGCTCGTCATAGAATTGCCTTTCCCGGCCAAAGTTCTTACCGAAATCCAGGAAGATAGACGTATCCCCATCCCTCAGTAATATCTTATTACCGCCAATCTCACCGGTGCCTCCATAAAATGTCAGTGATGTCATATCACACCCTCTTTCATTAGTCACCTATAGAGCTATTTATCTTTATTTTACCTCCACTGGCTTATCTTTGCACCTTTCCTCAACAGTAGAGATTAAGCAAGAGGAGTTGCTTTTTAGCCTTGGTTAAAGCTATAATGAATTTCAGAGTCAAATTAGGTGGCGCATTCGTCTAGGGGTTTAGGACACCTCCCTCTCAAGGAGGAGATCACCGGTTCGAATCCGGTATGCGCTACCAATTAAATTTATGTGGCATAGTCTTGTATTTAAGGAGGCTCTATGTCAGACAGGATAAAGGTGGCGGCGGTTCAAATGGAGCCGGGGCTGATGAAAATCGGGGAAAACCTGGAAAGTATGGTTAGCGCAGTTAGAAACGCCGCCGATAACCAGGCTAACCTGATAGTATTTCCTGAGTGTAGCCTGACCGGTTATGTCTTTTCCAGCCGCCGAGAGGCACTGTCTTTGGCTGAAACCTTACCCGGACCCAGTACTGAAAGAATTGCTTCCCTCTGCCAGGAACTCAAAGTCTATGTTATCTTTGGTCTGCTGGAAAAGGAGGGCGACAGATTATTTAATGCGGCGGCGTTGGTTGGACCTCAGGGGCTTATCGCCGGGTATAGAAAGAATCATCTTCCCTTTTTGGGAGTTGACCGCTTCGTGGATATTGGCGATAGGCCTTTTCAGGTACATCAGACCCCGATAGGGAACATAGGTCTGCTGATTTGCTATGATATTGCCTTTCCCGAAAGCTCAAGGGTTATGACCTTACTGGGAGCCGATGTGTTAGCCCTGTCCACCAACTTCCCTCGGGGTCGGGGGGAAAAGTACACTCATGTCATTATTGCCCGAGCCTTTGAGAACCGGGTTCATGTGGTATCAGCTAACCGGGTTGGCAGTGAGAGGGGCTACTCATTTGCCGGGCTGAGTGAAATCGTTGATGCCTCTGGAGAAATCCTAAGCCTGGCCAGTCCCGATAAGGAAGAAATCATATATGGTGAGGTCAGTCTAGACTCAGCGCGGCAAAAACATGTCACCATTATACCTGGTGAGTTTGAGCTAGATTTTATCAACGACCGTCGCCCTGAGCTATATGATGTGATTACCAGGAGAAAAGGTGGCAATTCTTAAGCACCAACGGTAAGCTTGACTTTTCTATCTCTCATTCTTATAATATTTGAGTTAACTAGCTTTTGGGAGAGAAGCTTCGAGAGGCGGTGCCCGAGTAGCGCAATGGTAGCGCAACCGACTTGTAATCGGTAGGTTAGTGGGTTCGAATCCCCTCTCGGGCTGGTTTATTTAGTGTTAGTGGTTATACGGGGAGGGGTGCCGGAGTGGTTAATCGGAGCAGTCTGTAAAATTGCCGCCTGAAAGGGCTACGCAGGTTCAAATCCTGCCCCCTCCACTATAGTTTAAGCATGGTAGAGCTTTGACTAGACACCGAATTATAAAAATCGGTATAATAAGACCAACGCCCACATAGCTCAGCAGGAAGAGCACGTTCTTGGTAAGAACGTGTTTTGTTCTAAATAGAACGGTAAAAAGAATAAGTCTGGATAGTGCCGCGGTAGCTCAGTCGGTAGAGCACTTCTTTGGTAAAGAAGAGGTCGACGGTTCGAATCCGTTCTGCGGCTCCAGCAGTGTAAATCTGTTATTGAAACCCCTGGTCTCCTATTTGATAGGGAGATTGGGGGTTTTTCTTTTTCATGAACGCCCGGGTATTACGTTCAAGTGGAGAACGTATGTAGCGGAGGTGGGTAAATGGGTAAATTAGCTGAGATGATTTATAAAGATTTATTGGCTAGAGGTAAAAAGAGTGATACAGCATTGCGTTGGAGGACGTGGGCAGAGCGGTTTGAGACTGTGGCCGGCATAAGGGCAAAGTACACTCGGAATGACGTGGTTGATTATCTGGAGTGGTGTCGAAGGCAGGGCTTCGCTCAGAATTCAATCAATACGATGTTAAGGCCATTAAAGCTCCTTGCTCAGATTCAGGGATGGCAGTTTCCTAAGCTATCTATGAAAAAGGTTGAGGAAACGGAGGTAAATAGGCCGATGTTTAGGAGGGAGGAAGTGGAGGAAATGATTAAAGTAGGCAAGCAGAGGTTAAACGAAAGGGAGCAGGCGGTGCTGGCGCTGTCAACAATCTACGGTATGAGGCGAGGTGAGATGGCGAGACCCAATGAACCTAATATAAGGCTTGAAAGGGTTGAGATAGAGAGTAATGGTGGCGGAGTGGTTGAGTTCGGCGGGAAGATAAAAGTATATACGACTAAGGGTGGTCCTAAGACGGAGCACCTGATACCAAAGGAAATAGCTGTATATTTAGAGGACTTTGAGCCGTATTGCAGAGATGAGATGTCCAGTGAGTTCAGACTAATGATGGCAAGGATGGGTAAGCGTTGCAGTAGTGGTTACGGGTGGCACAGTATAAGGCGGTGTTTGGCTACTGAACTACTGCTGGCGGAAATAAGTATGCTGAACATTGTTAGGTTCATGAGGTGGTCTGATGCTGTGGTCAAGGGTAGCTTTGGGATGCTGGCGCTGTATGCCAAGAGAGACCAGACCAGGATAGATGCTGAGATATTTAAGAATCATCCGTTTTTGAAGTATTGGTAAAAGTGGAAAGGGATAAAGCAAGTCAAGGGCGAGCACCTTCTTCCCCGGGTGCGAGAGCGTAGCGTTCCCTTGACTAGCGGTGGAGTAGAAACAGAATGGAAGTGAGGGGGTGAGTTTACGAACCCCCTTTATCAGAAGAAAGTTATAGGAGTGGAATGTAATGGGTGAAGTTGAAAGGTTAGGTAAGCGATAGCGGTAGCAATGGTGGAAGGCGGGCTACCGCCCGCTCCTTCTTTCTTTATAGAGATAGTTATTTCTATAGGAAATATATATAGAATAAGTTCAACGCAGGATTGAGAGATGGCAAGAAAGCAAGGTGGATTAAAAGAGTATTTGGAATATAAGGCGGGTCTGGATAGTAAGGTGGTGGTAGTGCAGCATCTGTCCGACACTGACCGTATAAAGGTAGTGAAGCCTGCCTATAGGAGTCGCTATTTTGCCGAGGGTCGTGAGTATATAAGTGGTCGGATGAGGCGTAGAGTAGGTAAGTATGAGAACGTTGATGGTGTTATGTTGACCCTAACGTTTAATCCGTCTGTGATAAGTAAGAAAGAGGCGTGGTGTGAGTATGGAGCATATGTTAGTAATGTACTGAACGTGATTAACCAGTACCGGTATAGGCGGAGAAATAGGTATGGTGGGAGGTGGCCGAGGTTAAGTTATTTTTGGGTGGTAGAGGTTCAAAAAAGGACAGGGTATCCTCACATACATATATTCTTCCCAAAGTTGAGATGGCTGGCTCCTGCGGAGTATTTACGGAGTGTATGCAATCTTGGGCGAGGTAACGTAAAAAGGATGGGTGCTATGAACGGAGCTGCGTATATCTGTAAGTATCTAAGAAAAATGGAAGCGTGGTCTGAGTTGAGCCAGGCGTTTCTTTGGAGGGGTGGTTGCCGTTTGTACAGTTTTTCTAGAGGTTACTTTGAGAAGTTGCCTGAAAAGGTGAAGGAGTGGGTATTGCTAGCTGTATGCGGAGTATACGAGGCATGGGTGTTAGTAATGGATTTGAGTATAGAGGGGAAGCGTATAGAAAACGGTAGATTGGTAGGGTTCAAGTATGGTTAAAGAGGTCTGAATTTGGATTTGGTGAGTACTCATGGTAGGTGTTGTGTTGTAAGGAAGATGATATAATGAATTATAGAAAGGTATACGTTCTTGTTACGAATGTAGTTGGAGTATGACTGAGTAGTAGTATTGGCGGGTTTTAGACATGATATAATAGAAACTGGGCTAATCGAGCGATATCATTGGTAGATAGAGTTGAGTTGAAAAGTGTAAGTATAGAGATGATGAGTATCGTCTTGGATGATTAAGACAATGAGAGTCGATGAATTTATAGAGATACTTATGCAAAAAGAATTAGAGAAGGTGGTCAAGGAATGCATATTCGCTGGTGTACCGTATGTTTTCCGTGATTGGAAGGAAGGGTTTGAAAACTTAAGAAGTCACATATGTGATAATTTAGGTATTGGTTGTAGAGAGAATGTAGAAGTAGTGGGAAGTGCAAGAGTAGGTTTCAGCTTAGATCCAGATAGCTTTGGTAGGGGATTCTCAGAAAAATCAGACATAGATATAGTGGTAGTAGATGATAATATTTTTGACGAAGTGTGGAAAATATTACTCAAATGGAACTATCCGCGGAGATTTCGACTAGCCGGAACTGATTATAGATGGGCTACGAAAAGGATGGAAGATTTGTATTGGGGATGGTTGCGACCAGACAAGATTAGGTATGAGGGATTATCATTTCCAGAAACTTTAATACCTTTGAGGGATATATCAACATCATGGTTTAATACTTTTAAAAGCATTTCACAGGTTAAAGGGTTCGCTGGTTTGAACGTTTCAGGACGCCTTTATAGAACATGGGACCATGTAATATTGTACCATGTTGATGGTCTTCGTAAAATATTAGAATTGATAAGGGAGAAGGAGGTTTAGGGAGATGAAATTCAATTCTTCGTCTCAGAATATTGGGTGGTTAAGAGACAGATATATTGAAGGAACGCTAGTAATTAAACCGCCATTTCAGAGGAAGCCTGTATGGGCTGCGAGACAGAAATGCTATCTTATCGAATCAATACTCATGGGATTACCTGTGCCTGAGATTTATATTCAGCAAATGGTTCCGGTTGAAGGGAGAACAAAGTATGCGGTGGTCGATGGACAACAAAGGGTAAGAACTGTGCTTCAGTTCATTGGGTCAGAGATTGATCCAGAGCAGCAGGACTATAATAAGTTTATCCTAGACAAGCTGGATGTTAGTTCAGAATGGAGTAACGTGTCTTTCGAAGAACTGATAATAGCTAAAAAGAGAGAATTTCTGGAATATAGCTTCTCTACTAGGTTTCTAAATACAGACAGCGATGAAGAGGTACGGGATATGTTTACACGGTTAAATAAATACCTGACACCTCTAAATGCGCAGGAATTAAGAAATGCAATGTATTCTGGTCCATTTGTAACACAAGTAGAGAGACTTGCTGACGATGAATACTGGGTAGAGAATAAAATAATATCAGCAGCACAGATCAGAAGAATGGGTGATCTGGAATTTGCTAGCGAACTCTTGATTGGAGTATTACATGGTCCACAAGGAGGAAGTGGGAAAATAGTAAATGAATATTATGAGCAATACGAAGATTTTGATGGTGAGTTTCCCGAGCAGAAGAGAGCAATTAGATTGTTCGAGAAAACCAAGAGGACAATAGAAAAGGTGCTGCCTAATATTCGTCAGAGCCGTTGGTCAAATAAAACTGATTTCTATACATTGTTTGTAGCGCTCGCGCAGTTACTACGTTCGAATGATTTGAGAGAAAAAATGGTAGCTGTTCTGCGGGGAAAACTAAAATCGTTTGAGGAAGAAGTAGACTTAAGAATTTCCAATGAGGTTGCGGTTGTAAGTACAGCAGCAATTAACTACGTCAGAAACGTGAGGAAAGGTGCTAATGATAAGTCACGTCGTGGTGAGAGACATGTAGCATTGACAGAAGTAATTGGAAAAAGCTTTTAGTAATAAGTTATAGTATTGAATTACTTGAAAGTTATATGATATGATATTCTTGATAAGAAGGCCAGATTAGATTCGAACTGGCTAGGAGGCTCGCTCTTGGTAAGAACGGGGTCACCAGTTCGAATCTGGTTGTGGGCTGAAATAAAGGGGGTTAGAAATGGCTAAAAAGAAGTTTGAGCGGACTAAGCCACATTGCAATGTGGGCACTATCGGTCATGTTGACCATGGGAAAACAGTTTTGACCTCAGGGATAACCAAGGTGCTATCAACGATAGGGTCTACTGGATTTCGCTCGTTTGAGAGTATTGATAATGCACCCGAGGAGAAGGCACGAGGACTAACTATTGCTATTGCTCATGTTGAGTATGAGACAGAGAAGCGGCATTATGCTCATATAGACTGTCCGGGACACGCCGACTTTATTAAGAATATGATAACTGGGGCGGCCCAGATGGATGGGGCTATATTGGTGGTGAGTGCCCCTGATGGTCCTATGCCTCAGACCAGGGAACATGTCTTATTAGCTCGTCAGGTGGAGGTTCCGTATATTGTAGTTGCCCTCAATAAGGTAGATTTGATGGAGGATGAAGAGCTTCTGGAGCTGGTGGAGCTGGAGGTAAGGGAACTGCTTAATAAATATGAGTTCCCTGGGGATGAGATACCAGTGGTGAGAGTGAGTGGGCTTAAGGCTGGTGAGTGTGGTTGCGGTAAGAGAGAGTGTCAGTGGTGTGGTGGCATCTGGAAGCTGCTGGATGCTGTAGATAGCTATATTCCTATTCCCAAGCGAGCCAAAGACCAGCCATTTTTGATGCCCGTAGAGGATGTCTTTAGCATTAAAGGTCGGGGCACGGTGCCCACAGGCAGGGTTGAGAGGGGTGTGATTAAGCCCGGGGACGAGATTGAGATAGTCGGCTTACACCATGAGCCCCGTAAGACAGTGGTTACCAGCCTGGAGATGTTCCACAAGATTCTGGATGAAGCTGAGCCGGGTGATGCCGTTGGCTGCTTGCTAAGAGGTATAGACCGGGAAGAGGTAGAAAGGGGACAGGTATTAGCTGCCCCTGGTTCTATTAAACCACATACCTATGCTGAGGCTGAGGTCTATGTATTGAGTAAGGAGGAGGGAGGGAGGCACACCCCCTTCTTTACCGGCTATAAACCCCAATTTTATATCAGGACTACAGATGTTACCGGCGAGATTGCGCTACCAGAAGGGGTGGAGATGGTTATGCCTGGTGATAATATAACCATGAAGGTAAAACTTATTTATCCTGTAGCCTTGGAGAAAGGCTTGCGTTTTGCTATTAGGGAGGGGGGTAAAACGGTAGGTGCTGGCACTTTTAGCCGCATTATAGAGTGATATGGCTAGGAAAGCTGAAGCCAGGGTTATAATTCATCTTGCCTGTACTGAGTGCAAGGAGAGGACATATACTACTACTAAGAATAGAAAAAATGACCCCCAACGATTAGAGCTTAGAAAATACTGCCCCCGATGTCGTACTTATCGACTCCATAGAGAGGTAAAATAGGGCTACGACTAAGAAGTATATGAGATTCCTTCAATGACATATCATACTACTAAGCGAGGCGGCTCAAGATTTAGAATCTTTGGCGAGGTTATAGCCGAGTTAAAGAAGGTAGTTTGGCTTTCCAAACGAGAAGTTGCCTATTTGACAATTATAGTGCTGATTGTTTGTATCATCGCTGGTCTAGCTCTAGGGTTCATTGATATTGGTTTTGCTGACTTTGCCAGTAAATTCTTTTTGGGTGGATAGAAGCTTATTAGTTCCAATTTGGTCTGAACTGTCATCATTGAGGGGGGGGGGATATTGCGCTTTCCCCAAAATCTTTACCTAAGTGAGGTCATTCATGGAGGAGCCAAAATCTTGGTTTGTAATTCATACCTATTCCGGGTATGAAGAACGAGTTAAGAAGAATTTAGAGCAACGTATTAAGTTTATGGATTCTGAGGGCGAGGTCTCTCAGGTGGTTATACCTACTGAGGATGAGATTGAGGTTAGAAGTGGACAGAGGCGGACGGTGACCAAGAAGATATTGCCCGGTTATGTCCTGGTTGAAATGAAGATGAGTGACCAGAGCTGGAAAGTAGTACGTAATACCCCTGGTGTCACTGGTTTTGTTGGTAGTGGCAATAAACCGGTTCCGTTGCGGGAGGAGGAAGTTGGTCGGATTTTGAAACAGATGGAAGCTGAAGCCCCCAGGCTTAAAATTGGCTTTCGGGAGGGGCAGAGTATTCGGGTGGTTGACGGTCCGTTTATTGATTTTATCGGGGTGGTGGACAGTATAAATTCGGGGAAGGGTAAAGTTAGGGTGCTGTTATCCCTTTTTGGGCGTGAAACGCCGGTGGAGCTTGACTTCTTGCAGGTGGAGAAGCTTTAGGCTCTCTTAGGAGACACAGGTGGCGAAAAAGATAAAAGCCGTGATTAAATTGCAGATTCCCGCCGGTAAGGCCAATCCAGCCCCCCCGGTAGGTCCAGCTTTAGGTCAGCACGGGATTAATATTATGGCCTTCTGTAAGGAGTACAACGAGCGTACTTCCTCTCAGGTGGGGTCTATTATTCCAGCTGAAATAACCGTCTTTGATGATAGGTCATTTACTTTTATTACTAAAACACCGCCAACTACTGATTTGCTGAAGCAGGCATTAGGTGTGGAAAAGGGTTCTGGCGATGCTGGTCGTGAAAAAATAGGCAAGCTGTCCCGGGATAAGCTTCGAGAGATAGCTCAGCTTAAGGCTAAGGACCTGAATGCGACCAGTATTGAGGGGGCAGAGCGAATCATTGAGGGCACAGCCCGGAGTATGGGGATTGAGATAGAGTGAAAGGAGGGGCTGTTATGTTATCGCCCAAAGCATTTTATATCCCCCCGGTGCTGATTATTGGCTCAGGGGCATCGGAACAAGTCGGAGAAGAAAGCAGGAAACTGGGGGTTAAGCAGGGCTTAATTGTTACTGATGAAGTTCTGCTCAAATTGGGGATATTAGATGATATCAAACGAGCCCTGTCTCAGGCTAAGATTCAATTTGCCATATATTCAGGCATCTTTACCGAGCCCACAGTGGAATTTGTCCAGGATGGTCTTAAGACCTATAAAGAAAATGGGTGTGATTTTTTGTTAGCTGTCGGCGGCGGCAGCGCCATTGATACTGCCAAGGCAATCGCAGTTATGGCTACCAATGGCGGTGCCATTGAAGATTACCAGGGGCTGGGTAAGATTCCTAAAGAAGGTGCCCCACTCATAGCCATCCCGACCACGGCTGGTACCGGCAGCGAGGTCACTCAGTTTACTATAATTACCGATACCAAAAGGGATGTCAAAATGCTCATTGGTAGCCCATTTCTTATACCTCGAGAGGCTATTGTTGACCCGCTGTTAACTCTGTCAATGCCACGTGGTCTAACCGCAGCCGTGGGAATTGATGCCCTGACTCACGCTATTGAAGCCTATGTTTCGGTAAAAGCCCAGCCGATGAGTGATATTTTCTGTCTTTCCGCTATTGAACTCATCTCGGGTAATTTGAGGCAGGCTTGGTCTAACGGAAATAATATAGAGGCGAGGGAGAAAACCATGGTGGGAGCGCTTCAGGCGGGCATCGCTTTTAGCAACTCATCGGTGGCTTTGGTTCACGGGATGTCCCGACCTATTGGGGCGTATTTCCATGTGGCTCATGGGGTTTCTAATGCCGCTCTCTTAGGTGTGGTTACCGAGTTCAGCTTGATTGGTAATCCGGCTAGATATGCCCGTGTGGCTCAATCGATGGGAGAGAATGTGGATAATCTCACTATTCTGGAAGCTGCCGATTTAGCCGCTAAGTCTATTAGGAGATTAGTAAAGGATATTAAAATACCTTCGTTACAGGAGCTGGGCGTGGATAAAGAAAAACTGGATAAATTGGCGCCTAAGATGGCCGAAGATGCTATTGCTAGCGGTAGCCCAGCCAATAATCCCCGCCAGGCAACAAATGAAGAGATAATAGAGCTTTATAAACTGGCTTACTCACACTAAAAACTAAGGAGGAAATGCAGGATGATTTTAGAAGAACCGATAAAGGGAGTGCCACTGGTTAAGAACTTTATCGATGGGGAATGGGTTGAATCTAAGGGTGAGATTAGGGATGTGGTGAATCCGGCTAAGTATGAGGTGATTGCCAAAGTTCCGATTTCAACCAAAGATGAGATAGAAGCCGCCGTAGAGGCGGCTAAGGCGGCTTTTCCTGACTGGAGGCGGACAACTCCACTGGCTAGGGTAAGATGTCTCTTTAGGTTGAAGGAGTTACTGGAGGAGCATTTTGAGGAAGTTAGTCGGGTCCAGACGCAGGAGCACGGAAAGACTATAGACGAATCCAGGGGAGAAACAAGACGGGGCATTGAAAATGTAGAGGTTGCCTGTGGGATTCCCACCTTGATGATGGGGTACAATCTGGAGGATATCGCCACCGGCATAGATGAGTATGTCATTCGACAGCCTTTGGGGGTTTTCGGCATAATAGGTCCGTTTAACTTCCCGTTCATGATTCCACTCTGGTCGGCACCGTATGCGGTGGCTACTGGAAACTGCGTGGTTATCAAGCCGTCAAGCGAAGTGCCCCTCAGTCAAATGAAGATTGCCGAGTTGGTAGATGAAGCTGGTTTCCCACCGGGGGTGTGGAACGTGGTCAATGGCGGCCGGACGGTGGTAAATGGGATGTTAGACCATCCCGATATTCAAGGGATAGCCTTCGTTGGCTCCACTCCCACCGCCAGAGACGTTATTTACAAGAGGTGTGGCGAGACGGGTAAGAGGGTTCTGGCTCAGGGTGGTGCCAAGAACTTTATGGTAATAATGCCCGATTGTAATATAAGAGCCACCATACTAGCCCTCATGACATCGTTCTTTGGCAACACCGGTCAACGATGCTTGTCAGGTGCCAACCTGGTTATTGTTGGTGAAGATGATGAGTTCTATAAGAGTTTTATGGATGCAGTTGTTGCCACGACATCCAAGATAGTTATCGGTTGCGGGCTTGATGAATCGGTCCAGATGGGTCCCCTGCATGATAAGGAGAAAAAGGCGAAGGTAATAAGATATATAGAGAGTGGCCTGCAACAGGGGGCAAAACTCAGGCTTGATGGCAGGAAGAAGGTAAAGATTGTCGGTGACTATCCTGATACCTGCTTCCTTGGCCCAACTATCTTCGAGGACGTTACCCCTGATATGAAAATAGGTAGTGAGGAAATCTTTGGGCCGGTAATGAGTGTTATGCGAGCCAAAAACCTGGATGAAGCCATAGAGATGTGTAATTCCAACTTATTTGGTAATGCTCATGCTGTCTTTACCTCGAGCGGTAAAACTGCCCGAGAGTTTCAATACCGGGTTACCAGTGGTAATGTTGGCATAAATATTGGAATAGTGGCACCGATGGCATTCTTCCCATTTAGTGGGATGAAGCAATCGTTCTTCGGTATATTACATACCCAGGGTCAAGAAGCTGTCCGTTTCTTCACTGAAAGTAAAGTTGTCATCCAGAGGTGGTTTTAATAAGGGGGTAATGAATATGAATCTACAAACAGCGTCGGCGGTTATTAGTTTTGCTAAGAGCCTGGAGGATGAATCGGCGAAGTTTTACCAGGATTTATCTCAGCGATACGCCGAAGACAAGGATGTTTTTGTCTCTCTTGCCACCGAGAATAAGAAGAATATAGTGCAGATTGAAAGGGCATACTACGGGGTTATCAGTGATGCCATTGAGGGTTGTTTTGCCTTTGATATAGAGCCTGATGCGTATAAGGTTGAGACTGCGCTAGCCGAGGGCGCCAGCTATCATGATGCGTTGGGCAAGGCTATTGAGCTTGAAGAGAAGATAGTAAAGTTTTACACCGATGCTGCCGAACAATCAAAGTCTCTGATGGCAGACGTTCCCCGAGCTTTTATGCTGATAGTCAAGAAAAGGGCAAAACGTGGGACAGAATTGAGGTCACTTCTGGGAAAGGAAGGCTAGTAGAGATATGGCCAAAATGACTGAAAGGCGCCGAGTTCATTGCCCGGTAAAGCATATTAGTGCCTTTATTCTTAAATGGGATGACGGGAGCTTCGCCGTTAAATGTGGTGACCTAAGAAGTTGTGGTGATTCCTGCCCATACCTTAAGGACCCTAACTATAAAAGCCCGTTTAGG
>DAOUFA010000130.1:0-7435 GCA_034430355.1 Dehalococcoidales bacterium | reverse complement strand
GAAGCGCCGGTTACCAGCGATACCTTGCCTTCTAATTCTAAAGACATCTTATTATTCCCCCTTAAAGCGTTTGAAAACCAGGCAGCAATTTTGCCCGCCAAGACCAAAACTGTCTTTCAGGCAGACATTTACCTGGGCTGGGCGAGCCACATTAGGCACATAGTCCAAATCACATTCCGGGTCTGGGGTTTCATAATGTATCGTTGGCGGGATAATCCCGTTCATTATGGTTAGTACCGTGCCAATAGACTCAACAGCACCGCCGGCGGTTATCAGGTGACCGAACATAGATTTACTGGAGCTTATAGGGATTCGGTAAGCCCTATCTCCGAAAGCCATTTTGATGGCTTTAGTTTCGCTGATATCATTTAGCTTGGTACTGGTGCCGTGGGCGTTAATATAATCAACCTCTTCAGGTTTTACTCCGGCATTTTGGAGGGCGGTTCTCATAGCTATAGCTTCGGCATCAGGGTGGGGAGCGGTTATATTATGGGCATCATATGTCCAGGCTGCTCCAGCCAGCTCAGCTAGAATCGGTGCCCCTCGCCGCTTGGCATGCTCGTAGGTTTCTAATATCACTAGCCCTGCCCCTTCCCCGTAAATAAAACCGTTGCGGTTGAGGTCAAAAGGTCGGCAAGCCTTATTAGGGTCTGGCTCTGTGGATAGAGCTCCCAGCCTACCTATAGCGGCTACAGTCATTGCACCTAGCGAAGCATCAGAGCCACCAGCTATCATTACATCAGCATAGCCTAGGCGAATGAAATTTAGGGCAGTGCCTATGGCATCAGCGCCACTGGCACAGAGGCTATTGACACTGGTGTTAGGTCCTTTAGCCCCGAGGAACATCCCGAGGTGCAGTGATATTACACTAGGGGATGACTTGGTAAAAAACAGTGGGTCTACCTTTCTCGGACCCCGTTTCTGAAGCGTCTCCCAGCCTTCGGCAATAAGCTCACATTCCAGCATGTTGGTAGTGACAACTCCTACTCGCTCTGCCTGCTCCTTGCTCATATCTAACCTAGCTGATTCCATTGCTTCCTTAACCACAGCCATAGCGAAGTGGGTGGGCCGGCGAGTGCGTTCCACCGTTTTTATATCCATAAATTTGGTCGGGTCAAAGCCATTTACCTCACCGGCTACTTTTACTTGGTAGTTGCTGGCATCAAAACGGGTAATATAACCAACGCCTGATTTCCCAGCTGCCAATCCTGCCCAGAACTCCTTTACGTTTAACCCCAGGGGGCAAATAACACCCATCCCGGTAACTACTACTGGCTGTTTATCCAATGTCCTCCTTCATCCTCCTTTACTCATAAGACTAAAAGGTACCAGTGAAGTACCTCCGTCAACGAGAATTATCTGTCCTCTTATCATAAAAGCCTCCTCGCTGCACAGAAAGGCTACCACATTGGCTATGTCTTCAGGGGCTACTAACCTACCCGCCGGTGTCGTTTGCCACGGGAAAGCCTCTCCCAGCTGCTCTTGGGCTGCTCGGGCATAGAGCATACCGGCTTCGGTGGTGACCAGTGACCCCGCCACGGCGTTAACACAGATGCCTTTAGCGGCTAACTCTATGGCTAGGTAGCGGGTCAAAGCCTCAAGGGCAGCCTTAGATATCCCTATTGCCACATAACCTGGCAATACCAGGTGTGAGCCCAGGCTGGAGATAGTAACTATTTTACCACCCCTGCCCTCCATAAGCTTAACTGCCCGCTGAGTGCAAAGTAGAAAAGCCTTGGCATTAATGTCCATAGTCCAGTCCCAGCCTTTAGCCTCCAGGTCTAGGGCAGAGCGAGGCAGACCTGAGGCAGCGTTATTAATGAATATATCTAGCCGTCCAAAGCTGCTGTCGATAATATCAAACATCTCATCAATCTTTTCCGGGTCGCCTACATTAGCCTTGATAACCTTGGCAGCTACCCCCAGACTTTCAACATCCTTAGCCGTTTGTTCCGCAGCTTGGCGACGGCGAAAGAAATTAATAATGACATCAGCCCCTTGCTCAGCCAGCTTCAAGGCTATAGCTCTACCGATGCCACGAGAACCACCAGTTACTAAAGCTACCTTGCCTTTAAGCATTGCCTTTCTCTGCTACCTTAGCTTCAACGTAAGCAATAAAATCACCAAAATTTTGGAATTTTTGGGCGTCCTCGTCAGGAATTTCAATATCAAATTCGTCCTCTAAGGCTACCAGCACTTGAACCATATCTAGAGAGTCGGCTTTCATATCTTGGAAGGTAGCAGTAGGGGTAAGAACTTCACGGTCGCAATGTACAATCTTAACAATAATATCTTTGACGGTTTCCTCAGTAGCAGACATAATAACTCCTTTCACAAATTGATGTGTTTTCTAATCTTGGCTAGCTCTGATTTGAGGCAACTGACCACATCCCTCTCCACCACCATCTTGGCTTGAGCTATTTTTATAGTTACATCTGGAGCTCGACTATGCCCGTGCATTTTCATCACGATGCCGTCGACCCCCCAGATGAGGCCACCACCTGCACTATCAGGCAAAGAGAGTGATGCCACCAAATCTTTAACCTTGCCCTTTAGGAGGTAGCTTAGCATGGGGTAACTTTTCACCTTGCTTTCAAAGTAGTTACCAATCATTTTGGCTCCACCCTCCATAAACTTAAAAATGGTGTTACCCACAAAAGCATCACAGACAATGACATTAGCTTGCCCGGCAAGGATTCCATTACCTTCTACATTGCCAATGAAGTTCAAACCGCTCTTTTGTAGCAGGGGGTAGGTTTCCCGAGCTAATTGGTTACCCTTGCCCTCCTCTTTACCAATATTTAGCAGAGCCACCGTAGGATTGGCAATATTCAGAAACAGTCTGGCGTAAACAGAACCTATGATAGCAAAGTTTAATAGGTGCTCTGGCTTGCAATCAACGTTGACCCCTAAGTCCATTATTACTGTATTGGGGGCGATACTGGCAAGAGGTCCGCCAAGTACAGGACGGTCTATCCCATCTATCATACCCAAAAATTGTATGGCACTGATAACTATTGCTCCCGTAGCAGTAGCGGCAACCAGAGCATCTGCCTCCCCGGCTTTCACCATCTTGATGGCTACGGCTATAGAGGAATTGGGTTTGCGGCGAACAGCCAGGGCAGGGTGCTCCTCCTCTTGGATAAAGTCATCAGCGTTGACACAACGAATGGGTAAACGGGAGATATCATATTTGGCCAACTCCGCTGCTACAGTATTGGTCGGTCCGACTAAGATAACCTCTATATCATCCTTTTCGGCAGCGGCCACTGCCCCTTTGACTATCTCACCAGGTGCATAATCGCCACCCATAGCATCTATGGCTATTTTTATTCTCGGCTTAGCCCCGGTCATAAAATATCTCCTCCCCCTAGGGTATTGGCTGAAGTTTAACCACTGCCCCACCCGTAATCACTGTTTCTCCCTTTTGATTACAACTCTCTAAGCTACAATTGACGTAGGGGACACCCTCTTTATGCTCAACAGAATCAATCTTGCCACTAGTGGTTATCGTATCTTTGGGGTGGGCTGGGGCTTTAAACCGTACCGAAAGCTTACCCCCTGAGAGCCAGCTTTCACCAAAAGCCTTGGTCATCATTTCCGACATATAGGCTAGAATAAGCATACCATGGGCTATGGTACCACCAAGGGGAGTTTGGGCAGCAAAGGGCTCATCTATATGGATGGGATTAAAATCCCCGCTTGCCTCGGCATAGAGGTTTATCTCCTCCTGAGTAATATGTTTTACCACCGAAGGTAAGCTATCCCCGGGATGTATGTCTGAGAGTTTCAGTTTCTGGTTCAAAGTAGGTTCCCCCCCAATTCCTAAGTCGGTACGGCTACGGTGGCTTTTCCTGACAGGACCTTTTCCTTGTCTTGGTTCAGGGCGTTGATTTCAAGCACTAACAGATGCAATCTACCACGCTGTACCTTTTGGACTATCTTGCCGCCACAGCTTATGGTGCTCCCGATAGGCACTAACTTTAAGAACTCAAACTCCTGGGAGGCATGTATTGAGCCCGGTGGTACCGAGAATGACTGTGACAATGCGGTCATAGCGTAAGCAGCTATAGCTAGAGGGGGAACAACCCCCGAGGTTAGGAAGTATTGTTGCCCGCCCACCGCTTCCAGATACTGGGCAATAAGTGACTGGCTCAACTCATAACTAGTCGCTGGGAACTCATAACCAACGGCTAATTCCTCAAAACTTATAGGTGGCATTTTTACGTCTAGCTCCTAGCTATTTAAAACGAGGCTTTTTAAGAAAGCGCACCGCCTGTTATATTCTCGTAACTATAAAATACATTTCGCCTAATGTCAAGAGTGTGGTGGAGGCTGGTAACTATCGGGCAAGCTGATAAAGGGCTATCCCCCATTTTTGAGAATGAGCTTGCTTTAACTGGTTGAGGCGTGACTGGAATGAGGCTGAGGTGATATTTTCCGTCGACATCAATACCGCGTCTTCTTTATCGTCTGTGTAGTAGCCACGACGTAGACCTACCTGAGTAAAACCATACTTGTAATAGAGACTCTGGGCAGTAATGTTAGACGCACGTACTTCTAGGGTAAGGTTATGGGCATTGAGCCCGGTAGCTAGGTCAATAATGTATATAAGTAGCAGCTCCCCTATCCCCCGGCGACGATGAATTTGGCGAACGACAATGTTAGTTATATGAGCTTCCTCAGCCATAATCCAGAGGCCGGCAAAGCCGAGGACGTATTGTTTTCCTGACGGAGGCAGTTCACCGCCGAAGGTATGGTTAAAAAATTGCCCTACCCTGGATGCCAGCTTGAAGAGCCCCTTCTCGGGGGCAACTGTTACCTCGGGCTGCTCAGCCATTGGGCTATTATCACAGGCTACAATATAGTGGGCTAACCAGTTTTGTAGCTCACGCTCGTAGTCTACCGGCGGCCACTGGGTAGCGAAGGCTTCACGGTCAATCTCAGCGGCCTGGGCAACGTCTTCCTTACGCATCAGGCGCACATAGTAAGACAAGTTTTTATTCCCCTTGAAGCAAACTTTAATCTTAGAATTATTGTAACACATTTTACCCCAAACCTCCCTGAGGTGGTAGATTAAATTTAAATCAAAAAATTACTTAGCCCAGTTTGTCAACCTATCTTTTTATCGTCTCTTTCGTTATAATTTATGCACAGGATAACACCATAATTGCCGGTTAAACGGTAGGGGAGTTGTTAGGTGCAAGATGAGGAGAACCTTGTCCGGCGAGCCAAGCAGCGTGACCAGGAGGCTTTCGCCCAGTTGTATGAGGGGTATTTCGACAAGATTTATCGCTATGTAGCTATCAGGATAGGAGATAGGATGGAGGCTGAGGATATAACCCAGCAGGTCTTCCTCAATGCCATCAAGGCTATCTCTTCTTTCAGGTGGAGAGGTATCCCCTTTTCTGCCTGGCTGTTCCGTATCGCCCACAACCAGGTAGTTGACTACCTGAGAAGAAAAGCCAAGCGCCCGGCTATTCCGCTTGATGAGTCTTTAGTCGCCAGTGATTATGACCCGCAGCTTATCGCTGGGCAGAAGTTAGATATTGAGAGGCTACATTCAGCCACTGGAAAACTGACGCCAGCCCAGCAGGAGGTAATATCCCTTCGTTTTGCTGGCGAGCTATCTATTGCCCAGGTAGCCAGGATTATGGGCAGGAGTGAGGGGGCGGTAAAGGCGTTACAGCATAGTGCTATCGTCGCCCTGCGCAAAACACTATCGGTGGCATAAGACAAATGAAGAATAGTGAGTTGGAAAATATTCTGGATGAATGCCTGGAGAGGCTGGTTAAAGGCGAGACTGTAGAGCAGTGTCTCCAGCGCTATCCTGAGCAGGCAACGCAACTTGAGCCCCTGCTTCAGACGGCTCAGGTGGTCAGAAAGGCGTCAGCCATCCTGCCCCGCTCCGAGTTTAAGGCCAGAGCCAGGTACGAGTTCCGCTCGGCACTTCAGGCAACAGCGACTAAGAGAAGGTTACCATTATTTAGCTTGAGGCCGCGGTGGGCAATGGCGTTAATGATAATTGGTATTGTCCTGGTAGCTGGAGGGGGAACAGCGGCTGCGGCTAGTAACAGTATGCCCGATAGCCCTCTCTACCCGGTAAAGCTAGCCACGGAGCAAGTGCGGTTGACACTAACCCCCTCCGATATGGGTAAGGCAAGACTGTGTACGGCACTGGCTGATAGGAGAGTAGCTGAAATAATCTATATGGCCAACCGAGGCGATGCTGAGCAGGTAGATGCCATCGCCCAGCGCTTGGACGGGCGTCTGACAATGCTGGTGATGTTAGTCTCAGCTGAGAAAGTGGAGGTTCCGGCGGTAGAGGGTGCCCCGAGGGCGCTGACCGAGGAGCCATCACTGGTGGTACCATCGCCACCAGCACCTCCGCCGTCTGAGGAGGCTCAGGGTGACGGAGATGTTTATGCCGGGGGTAATGGTCGGGCTGAACTGAGGATGATAGTGGCGGGTTGTGCTTGTGATCATCCGGCTGCTCTCCGTGCTGCGCTAGGGAAAGCCCCGGAATCGGCCAAGCCTGCCCTGCGCCGGGCAATTTACCTATCGGTAGTGGGCTATGAGAGAATCCTCGCCGCTCTGGATTAGCCTTGAAACTTTTTAAAATTAACTCAGGTTGTCACTAACTAAATGGCAACTTTTCCGTTATAACTCTTGAAATAAAAAGTTTTAATAGGAGGTAGGAAGTGAAAAAGAAGTGGTTATGGGTTTTGGGTCTGGCGGTGGTGATACCGATAGTCGCTTTGAGTGGCTGTTATGCTGGCATCCCAGGTCCTGTGGGTCCAAGGTGGTCCGATTTGCCCTCGTCTCTACAGGTCAATATGGGTAATCAACAGCAGGGGATTTGGGTCACCGGAGAAGGTAAGGTGACGGCGGTTCCTGACATCGCCACCTTAAGATTGGGTATTGAAGCCCAGGAGGCGACGGTAGCTGAGGCTCAGGCTCGAGCCTCTGAAGCTATGGATAGGGTGAGGACGGCGCTGGAGGATAATGGCGTGGCTGAGAAGGACATTCAGACCCAGTATTTCAGTATTCATAAGGTAACAAGGTGGGATGAGATAAAAAACCAAGAGATTGCAATTGGCTACCGGGTAACCAATATGGTGACGGCCAAGATAAGGGAGATAGACCAGGCTGGTTTAATCATTGATGCCGTAGCCGTGGCTGGAGGAGACCTCACCCGAATCGATGACATAAGCTTTTCTATAGACGACCCGTCAGTCTATCTGGAAGAGGCGAGGGAAAAGGCAATGGCTGATGTTAAAGCCAAAGCTGAAAAACTAGCCAGGCTGGCCGGGGTCAGACTGGGCAAGCCAACCTATATTTCCGAGAGCAGTTATTTACCATCCCTTGAGTACCCACGGGTATACTACGAGGGAGGAATGGCACCTCCGGTACCAGCACCGCCAACAGAAATCAG
>DAOUFA010000129.1:0-19111 GCA_034430355.1 Dehalococcoidales bacterium | reverse complement strand
GGTCCAGTTCAGCCCGGGGAAGCCCCTCCTCAATAATGAAGGACAGAGATAAATAAAGGGGGTTAGCTCCGGACATAGCTAAGTCGTTCACCGTGCCACAGACAGCCAGCTTACCGATATCGCCACCGGGGAAGAAGATGGGACTCACCACATAGCTATCGGTGGTGAAAGCCAGCCGGCCACTCAGGTCAATAACAGCTGAGTCATCCAACTTGGCTAAAAAAGGATTAGCCAAAGCTTTAACAAAGCTTTTCTCTATTAGCTCATGGGCTAGCTTGCCTCCACTGCCGTGGGCGAGCAGGATTTTATCCTCCAAAACCCTCTCCATAAAGGTAATAGGCAGAGCAAGCCCCCTCGGAAGAGACCATACACGGTCCCACCGGATATTGTGGGGTGCAGGTTTTGCCAAAGAGTTGGCAATCAAGAGGGGTCTTGACCCCTCGCAGGATGTCACCGCAGATGCAGCCCACAGGTTCGTAAGCCGGGCTGAGGGTAATATCAAAAGCAAGTTCAGCATCAAAGCGCTGATATTCCTGCCTTAGCTTTAAGCCACTATCGGGAACCTCCCCCATCCCCCGCCATCGGGCGGGACAGGGCTCAAATACCTGCTCCATGAGTTTCAGGGCTTGCTGGTTGCCTTCAGGACGCACCCCTCGTCGATAGGCAATTTCAACCCTGGATTCCCCATTTTCAATCTGAGCCACCAGCATATCAACGCATTGCAGGATGTCTAACGGCTCAAAGCCGGACACCACACAGGGGATACCGTAATCCCGGGCAATGAATTCCCAGGGATGGGAGCCGATAATAGCCGATACATGCCCGGGGCATATAAGCCCACCAAGTTTGACCTCACCGGAATCAAGAATGGCCTGGATTACCGGCGGACAGAGTTTATGCAACGAAAGGACATAGTAATTCCCTATCTCCTTCTCCTCAGCCTGGAGAACAGAAGCCGCAATGGTCGGGGCGGTGGTCTCAAATCCAATTCCAAGGAAGACCACGGACTTATTGGAGTCTGCCTCGGCTATCTTAAGGGCGTCCATGGTGGAATATACCGTACGCACGTCAGCCCCATTAGCCTTGACCCTTTGTAAGCTGGTGTGGCTCCCCGGGACTTTGAGCATATCACCGAAGGTGGCGATAATTACCCCTGGAATTTGGGACAGGGCAATCGCTTTGTCCAGGTCGGCATTGGCGGTAACACAGATAGGGCAACCGGGACCGGAGACCATGGCAATAGTCCGGGGTAAAACCTGGCGAATACCATACCTGAAAATAGTTACCGTATGACCACCGCAGAACTCCATTAAGCGGGCTGAAGTTTTAGATTGACGGTGGATTTGTGAGATTAGCCCCTCAGCCAGTTCGGAGCGCCGAAATTCAGAAATAAACTTCAACCTTCCTCCTCAGCCACCTCGGCTATTTCCCTCAAAAGCCTTAAGGTCTCTTTAGCCTCTTCCTGGTCCAGAATATTTATGGCATAGCC
Organism: Dehalococcoidales bacterium; assembly: GCA_034430355.1. Lineage (GTDB taxonomy): Bacteria > Chloroflexota > Dehalococcoidia > Dehalococcoidales > E44-bin46 > E44-bin46. The sequence continues at coordinate 17,622 of DAOUFA010000129.1, read as the reverse complement.
GGTATGGACCAGCACGTAGTCACCCACTTTGGCTTCCGGGGTGAGCCACAGGCTTACCCGGCGAGCTATACCTCCTAGCTCAACCTCAGCCTCTCTATCTTCTATAAGCTTAATAACTGCTGGAATGGCAAGGCACATATCTAACTCCTATTGACCCCGTATTCGCCTCTCTTTGACTTTCTCAAATACGGCTAAAATTGGCAATCACCGCCTGCCCCAGTGAAATCCCGCCGTCATTACACGGCACCAGATGGTGGGTGAGCACAGTAAAGCCATCTTTATGTAAAGCCGACACGGCTAGCTTCTGGAGGAGCCGATTTTGAAAAACCCCGCCACTTAGCGCCACCTTATTTATACCTTTTTCTCTGGCGATGGTCTTACACATCTCAGCGATTATTTGGGCCACTGTGTTATGAAACTTGAGCGATATTATGGGAGTGGGAACCTGATTCCTAATATCTTGAACTATGGTTGAGATTAGCTCTTTCAGCTTTACCACCTTTATTGCCTGGTCTTTAATAATGGAGAACGGATAGTGTTTCCCCTCAAACTCACCTGGCTCATCCGGAGCCAGCATCTCAAGCTCAATAACTGCCTGAGCTTCATAATCAATCTCTCCCCTCACCCCGGCTAGGGCGGCAACGGCATCAAAAAGCCGCCCGGCACTTGACGTCAGCGGCGAGTTTACTCTTCGTTTTAGCTGTTGTTTTATTATGTCAAGCTCAGCCGAATTGACCTTACTAATGGGGAGACCCTCCACGGAGAAGTCCTCCCCCAGCAATGTATAGAGATAGCTTAAAGCCATACGATAGGGCTTGTTTATGGCGGCGACTCCTCCAAGTAGAGGTACATATTCTAAGTGCCCTACCCTTTGGCAGCGGTGGTAATCGGCGAGCAGAAACTCCCCTCCCCAGATTGTGCCATCGGTGCCGTATCCGGTGCCGTCAAAGGCTACTCCGATAACAGGTCCTTTGACCCTATTCTCCACCAGACAGCTTGCGATATGGGCATGATGATGTTGAACCGGGATAGACTTGAGTCCCCGCTCCTCACTTACCCTGAGGGCATATTTTGTTGATAGATATTCCGGGTGCATATCATAGGCTACAATTTCCGGTTCAATGCGGAATAGCTTTTTATACAGCCCAATAGTATTTTCAAAGTGGTCCAGAGTTTCCTCATTCTCCATATCGCCGATGTGCTGACTTAAGAAGGCATGCTCGTCTTGGGTGAGGCAGAAGGTGTTCTTCAGCTCGGCACCACAGGCGAGGATTGGCTTTGCCTTAAAGGGAAGGAAGATGGGGTATGGGGCATAGCCCCGGGCTCGCCTTATGGCCTGAGGCATGCCCTCCACCATATAGACGCTGTCATCATATCGGGCATATATATCCCGGTTATGGAGCAGGAAATAATCAGCAATTCCTCTGAGCCTTCTCAGGGCTTCGTCATTATCTTTGGCAATAGGTTCCTCGCTAAGGTTGCCGCTGGTCATAACCAGGGGAATGCCGGTCTCCCGTAACAGGATGTGATGCAGAGGGGTATATGGCAGCATGACCCCCAGGTACTTTAGATTAGGGGCTACGGCTGGGGAGATGCTGGATGAGCTATGCTTCCACCTCAGCAGCACAATCGGGCATTCAGGAGATTGAAGGAGTTTTCTCTCCTCGGGAGATATAAAGCAGTGGTTTTCAATATCCTCCAAATTACCCGCCATAACCGCCAGAGGCTTGGCGGGGCGCCTTTTTCTGTCTCGTAAAATATTTATCGCTGCCTCATTGGTAGCATCACACGCCAGCTGGAATCCGCCCAGACCTCTCATAGCCAAGATTTTCCCTGCTTTCAAGAGGTCGCTTGCCGCTTTAATGACATCATTGGCTTCAATAGAGTTACCATTGCTATCAACCAGCTCCAAACTAGGACCGCATTTAGGGCAGGCGTTGGGCTGGGCATGAAAGCGCCGGTCTGAGGGGTTATCGTATTCCTGTTGACACTCAGGGCACATTTCAAACTGGCGCATGGTAGTCTTGGGGCGGTCGTAAGGGATATCCTCAATAATAGTAAATCGAGGACCGCAATTGGTACAGTTAGTAAAGGGGTAGCGGAAGCGGCGGTCGGTAGGAGAGAAGAGTTCCCTCTGGCAGTCCTCACAGGTAGCAATATCCGGTGACACTAACTGGTATTCCCCCTCCTGGCTCTGACTCTCACCGATTTTGAACTGGGTATAGCCCTTCGGTGGGTGGAAAGTGGTTTCAACCTTCTCAATACGCGCCATGGGAGGGGCTTGGGCTTCAAGATTGCTCAGGAAATTCTCCAGGCTTTCTGCGTCTCCCTCGACCTCAATTTCTACATTTCCTGAGGTGTTACGCACCCAACCCTTCAGATTGTGCTCTTGAGCCAGCCGATAGACAAAGGGTCTGAAGCCAACCCCTTGCACCACCCCTCGCACACTTATCTTGGCTAATCTTACTACTCTGGTTAGCACCATTGGCTGTTATTACCCGGGAATTTCCTACGGAGTGACCCTCCAGCCGCTTAGCTGATAATCACGGGGAGGGCGAAATTCCTTAAGCAGCTCTAGCTTACCCATTTTCTTTAATCGCTCGTATATCAAAATCCAGGCACAATCTTTTTCGGGGTCAAGTTCACATTTGCCCTCTTTACTCCCGCCACAAGCACCATTAAGCAGTCCCTTGCTACACCTGGCAACAGGACAAATGCCGCCGGTCACCGCCAGGAGACAGTCTCCGCAGCCGACACACCTTTCCTCCAGAATACCTGCCTCTCTTTCCTCTGCCCCCATGAAATGGGTGTTTTGTGCTGGAAAGACGGGGAGCTCGGGGAAAATCTCAGCCAAGGTTTGCGTTCCTATTCCGCAAGCTAAAGAGAGCACTGCCTCCACCCCATTAATTTGAGGCCTGAGTATAGAAGCCGCCAAATAGTTATCACACTGCTTAGCTACCGTAGTTACCTTAAATGTGAAGTTTTTATTTCTTAGCTTTCCCCCAAGTTCAAGTAGTTGACTCAACGTCTTCGCCTCTCTTAAGCCTCTCGGTGGCTGGGTGCAGCCATCGCAACCAGCGACCAAGATATTAGTATAGGGAGAGAGAAAGTCTAAGAGTTCATCCAATGGCTTGGGCGTGGTTACTATCATTTTATCAGCTCTCCTTTGAATAAATAGCTTCTATTCTTTGTCTAAACTGCTCTAATTCCTTATCTAACTCCTCCGGGTGCCTTGGGGCTACAGTGCAGAAGTGGAGTCTATCTTGAAGACCAATCTGGCTTAGCCTTTTCTCTAGGGCTGCTACTGAGCGCTGTGCCTCCTTGCTCCCTGTCTGACGATGGCAGTCCTCTTCGGGGCAAGCCGCTATCAAAACGCCATCTATACCTTTCTGTAGGGCTTCTAAGATATGGGAGGTTTCAACCCTGGCGGCACAAGGTAGGTCTATGACACCTACATTGGAAGTGAATTTCCTATCCAGCGGAGGCAAAACAGTCCATTGACAGCGAAATACCAAAATCTTTGGCTTTTCCGTTTCTGAGGCTGCCTTGGTAATCAATGCTGAAATGTGCTCTCTCTCCCAATTCTCCATCTCCAGTGCCATAGCCGGACACACAGCAATGCACAAGCCACAGGCCCGGCAGAGAGTCAAATCAAACCTGACTCCCCTCGGACTTTTGAACTTAATGGCATCACAAGGACAGTAGAAGACGCAGTTACCACAGTCGATACACAACTCTTCATTATATTTGATGTCTGGTATCTCGGGCTGAAATTCTAGAGCCACACATGCTTTACAGCTCCTACACGGTCCACAACAAAGACACCTTCTAGCCTCCTCCACCGCCTGCTCCAGGGTGAATCCTTTCTCAAAGGGCTCGAAATTCAGTCTTTCCTCTACCGGTGCCCATACCAGTTCAGGCTGAGGCTTGTAATGCGCACCCTTCCGGATAGGCGCACTCTCATATTCCTTCTTCCTCCCCACCCTTAGCTCTTTACCCTTCAGGTAACGGTCTATGGACTCGGCGGCTATCACGCCGTCTCTCATTGCTTCGGCAGCAAAACCTACCCGTTTCACATCACCGCCGATGAAGACTCCCGGTTTAAGGTTATTCATGAGGGTAAGCTGGTCAATGTCAATTCTGCCTCGCTCATTGAGTAGGCCTTCCTGCCGGTAAAACGCCAGCTCTGGGGCTTGCCCTATGGTAACCAGTAATACATCGCCCTCAAGATATACCATGTCACTCCGGTCACACTTGGGGTTAAATCTACCATCTTCGTCAAAGACCGACGTGCACCGGGGACACTTTATTTTCTTAAATTTCCCATCCTCGCCGATTATCTCCTCTACACCTCGGGAATAGACTATTTTTATTCCTTCCTGAGTAGCGCCTTCTATTTCTTCCACATCAGCCGGTATACCATCTTTGGAGGATTTATCTTCACACTCCAGGCAGACGAGAGTGGTATCTCCCCCCAGCCTGCGGGCAGTCCTGGCGACATCAAAGGCGACATTGCCTCCCCCGACTACTATCACTTTCTTACCCTTATAGAGCCGGGGAGAAACATTCCCCTGGTTCACCTCGTGGAGGAGATTTAACCCGAACATGACTCCCTCTAGCTCAGCTCCAGCGACAAGTTCCCCTTCCATGGTGAGGGGTCTGGGCACGGGAGTGCCAGTAGCGATGAATGTAGCCCGATAGCCTTCACTCTTAAGGTCTTCCAGTGTTTTGCCACCGTCACCTATCTGGACACCGAGTTTGACTTCTATACGGGCAGTCCTGAGCAGGCTATTTATGACAGAATTAACAATTTCCTGAGGAAGACGGTACCGGGGGATATAGCGCAGAGCACCGCCTAACTCCGGGTTTCTTTCCAGAATGCTGACCTGGTACCCCATTTTGCCCAATTCATAAGCGCACATTAAGCCTCCCGGCCCGCCTCCAATCACCGCCACCTTTTCCTTGGTCGGAGCCGGGAGTGGGGGTTTGGTCTCCAGATAGGGGAGATAATGCTCGGCAATGAGTCGTACCAGCATCTTCCGCCTTACGGCTCCAGTTTCATCCTTATAATTACACTCCTTCTCACAAAGCCCACAAATATAGCTGCATATTGGAAACAGAGGATTCTTCTCATAAATTTCGTTCCCTATCTTAATTATCTGATTAGCCGCCTCTTCAGGCTCCAGACGGAGTAAGGCAAGCATAGCATGGCTACGCTGGATATCTTCTCCCAGAGGGCACGCTATTTGGCAGGGAGGTAGATATACCTTGCCAGCTTCATTAATTACTTCCTCAACCTGCGCTCGGTCTTGTTGAGAAGCCATTTTATTCATCTCTGTTCAATCTCCCACGCTATGTGGCCTAAATTGAGGCGCTATGAACTTCCTGCCTACCTTGTACTCTTCGTAATGACATTTTTGCCATCAAACTTTCTAAGTTGCTGTCAGAGGGCCAAGCGCGATTACTTTATCTACAAAATCGTTTAGTGATAACAGGATCTTTGGTGCCTCAGGTGCGGCAATCCATTCCGCCCTCAATCTCTCCGGTTCTATGCCGAGTTGAGCGAGTGTCTTCTTGAGTAGCATCACATTTCGTCCTGCCTTATAGTTACCACTGACATAGTGGCAGTCCCCGGGAGGACATCCGGCTATCATTACGCCGTCGGCACCTTTAGCAAAGGCATCAACAACAAAGGTAGGGTCTATCCTTCCAGTGCAGGTGGTTTTAATCATTCTAGGATAGAAATTGTCCTTCAGTTTTGAAGCCAGAGCGCGTCCTGCTCCGGCGGGTGAACAAAAGTTACAGCGGAAGATGACAATGTTAGGCTTAAAGTTATTCACAGCTTCTCCTCGTCTATTATTTGCTGGACAATAAATGGTATCCTTTCTTCTACCTCTTCGGTGCACCTCTCACCAAAGGTGGTATTATCCTTCATCTCCACGGCATATATGCTAACAGACTTTGGCATCCTGTATCCCAGCCTTTGCCCCAGCTTAAAGGCAGTGGCAATATCTATGCCATGAGATGAGGAAAAATCCATAGCTGGCTTCAAATCTTCCAGCTCAAGTTTATAGACCTGCCCCGGTTTCCCCTGCCCAGTTTTTATAGAATCGATGATAATGAGCCTATCATAGCCAACTACAAGGTCAAGAAGGGTGAGTCCGGCTTCGCCCGTCTCTACCACTTCTAACCCAGGTCTTTCCTCCTTGAGCCTCTGGGCAATTTTGATTCCGACTCCATCGTCGGTGAGAATTGGATTTCCGATGCCTAAGATGAGCGTATTCATCGCCTAAAATACATTCATACTGAAATATCTTTCCCCTCTATCGGGCAGGATGGTAACAATGGTTTTACCTTTCCCTGATTTCCTGGCTATCTCTAATGCGGCAAATACATTTGCCCCTGAGGACAAGCCGACCATCAGCCCCTCTTCTTTTATCAGCCTTCTGGCCATATTCACCGCTTCATCACCCGTTACGATAATTACTTCGTCGACCAGGTCCATATTCACCAAGCTGGGAATGTAACCCGGACCGATACCCTGTATTATATGGATACCGGGCTCTCCCCCACTCATCACTGCCGATTCAGCCGGTTCCACAGCTACAATCTTTACCCTGGGATAGACTCGGCGCAGGGCTTCGGCAACACCCATTAGTGTGCCCCCGGTACCAACCCCGCAGACAAAAGCGTCAATAGCTCCTTCTACTCCCTCTAAAATCCGTTTACCGGTAATCTGCCTATGGGCAGCAATGTTATCAACATTATCAAATTGCCGTGGTAGCCAGGCATCTGGATTTTCCTTAGCCACTTCTTCCAGCCTATCGAGAGCGCCCTTAAAACCTTCTTCTGCCGGGGTTAGGACAAACTCCGTACCAAAAGCCTGCATCATCTGCCTTCGTTCTTTACTCATATACTCGGGCATAACCGCTATGAATTCATAACCCCTTAACGCCGAGAGCATGGCAAATGAGATGCCGGTGTTACCACTGGTAGCCTCTATTATCTTGCTTCCCGGCTTTAATATGCCTTTCTTTTCCGCCACGTCAATCATATAGACAGCCATTACATCCTTTATGCTACCACTCGGATTAAGGGCTTCCAATTTAGCCAGAATAACCGAATTAGTATTATTTACCTTACTCAGTTTCACGATGGGAGTGTTGCCAATAAGGTCTAAGATATTTTTAGCCATTAGATTCCCTTTAGCTCCTCTCTTTTTCCAGGGGATACCGAAAAACTGCACTCGTTATGTCAATCACTTCAATATCCCTTTTACGATAATCTTGACCGCTTCCTCTTCATCCAGCCCTCTAGCCATCAATGTCTGCATCTGCTTTTTATCAATGCTACCTATAGCTGCTTCGTGGGTAACCTTTGCCTCCTTGTTACTCACTGAGACAATGGGTATAGCTTTGGCTATTGCTTCTTCCCCATCCACAATTTCAGTACAGTCAACATGCCCCCGAGCCAGAGGAGCATTGCCATAGGTCTCACCAATAACCTCTGCCCTTGCCTTGTCTCTCAGGACAAGGCGACTTTTTATCAAACTTCTAGCCTCGCGTCCATTCAGATTCACCTTCTCCAATATTTTTATGTCATCTTCTTTTTTCCCATATACCTTGGCTACCAGCTCGGTTACACTTTTCTCACCACAAGACACCTCATAATTGAAGTCCAGCCTGCCAACACAGCCTTCAATCAGGCTAAAAGTGTTCTGGTACACACTTTCCTTGCCGACCTCAATCCTGGCCTTTGGGATTACCTTGATACCACCAGAGTCTCCATGGTAGTGAGTCTCATGATAATAAAACTTAGCGTTATTGCCTATTTTTATATCGGCATCCATCTTATGAATTATGTTAACCGCACTGGGGAAAATACAGTGGGCGATTATCCCTACCTCAGCGCCATCTTGAACATTTATTTTTAAAACAATTTCCTGCAGCCCCTCCTTGGGTAAAATGCCGAAGCATAAATGAACGGGATGTTTGATTTTCTTGCCTTCCTCTACTGTCAGCTCAGCCCTAACCCCCTTCTCCTTCTGCGCCCACTTCATCCTTATTCCTTCTGCCTCATTAGCCCTCAAAACCCGGTTTTCATGAACGACCAGGGCTGCTATCTCTCTACTTTTGAGGCTCTCTTTATCCCCGCCGGCTTTGCCGTAGGCTTCAATAATCTCTTCGTATTCTTCTTTGGTAGTAATCATCTTTTAAGCCACCTTCAGCCGGGCACATTAATATGGCCACATACCTGGCAATTCTCCCTAAACCATTGACACATTTCCCGGGGCGACCCCACCTTAAATATCTTCCCGGCACACATCACCGATACTCTGTCGGCTATTTCTACGGTGTCTTCATTATGAGTGATTAAAAGAACAGAGGAACCAAGACTTTTCATTTTAACGATACCATTGACAATATGAGGCAATGAGACCACATCTATTCCGGAGTCGACCTCGTCTAAAATAGCAAATTTTGGTTTCATAGCTAAAACAGAGGCAAGCTCTACCCTCTTTCTCTCTCCCCCGCTTAAACTGGTATCAACTGCCCGGTCCAAAAATTGGAAAGGTGGCAGCCCAACAGCCCAAAGATAATCCTCAATCTCTCCTATTTCCAATTCATTGCTTAACCCCAGGTAGTCTCTTATGCTCAGTCCCTCAAATCTGGCCGGTTCTTGCCAAGCCAGGGTTATGCCCATCTTTGCCCTTTGAGAAATTGGGTATTCGGTAATGTCCTCGCCCTCAAATATTATTTTCCCACCATCGGGTAAGTAATTCACACCCATTATCAGATAAGCCAGGGTTGTTTTCCCGGTTCCATTTACGCCTAATACGGCGTGGATTTCCCCCTTGTCCATATTTAAGCTCAAATCGCTGATTACAGGGTTACCATTCAATATCAATTTCAGGTTCTCTATTTGTAACATATTGGCACCACTCATTTCTTACCCTCGTTAAAGGATTCCAGAAATACTTCACCCCAGTAGAGAGCAAGTACTACAGGTATCAGTTGAGCAAGTACTGCATGGACTGCTTCTCTCGGAAGCAAGTGCCCCCTCCGACCTTCTGGAGAATAACGAAAGCGCCCGCTGAGCACTACTTCCGCAACTGGGGCAGAGGGCACTCTCACCTGACTGGCTCATTGGTCTAATTAGTTCAAACTTAAGCTTACAATTTGAACAAAGATACTCATAAATAGGCATCATTCCCCCCTTACCGATTGTTAGACGGCAATGACTTCTTTAACCTCGAGTATCCGCTCTTTGAGGAGCCGCTCAATCCCGTGCCGTAGGGTCATAGTTGCCATAGGGCAGCCGTCACAGGCACCTTTGAGTTTTAGCCTAACCACTCCTTCATTCACATCTACCAGTTCAACATCACCCCCATCTGCCTGCAAGGCGGGTCTTATTTGAGCTAGAACTGCTTCTACTTCCTCTTTCATAGTTTATCCCCCTCTCCACATTTATAACGTGGCATAGGTATTAGCTATGGTTTCGGCTAGTTTGTCTTTGATAGTTCTGGCGCCGGAGGGACAGGCACTAACACATACGCCACATCGCTTACACTTAAGGTCATCTATAACTGATATTAGCCCCTTTTCCGTTTTTTCCAGTTTAGAGGCGTCATAGGGACATACACCGACGCAAATCCCACAGCCACTGCATAAATCCTCATTGACCTCAATTTCCGGTATCTCAGGCTGAAGCTCCAGGGCGACACATCCTTTACAGCTCTTACACGGTCCACAATAGAGACACCTTCTGGCTTCTGCTATCACTTCTTCCAGGGTAAATGGTTTCTCAAATGGCTCAAAATTCAGCCTTGCTTCGGCTGGAGCCCATTTGAGTGCTGGTTGAGGCTTATATTCCAGACACTCGGGGATGGAGGCGCCTTCGTACTCCTTTCCCCTTCCTGCCTTCAGGTCCTCGCCCTTCAGATAGCGGTCTATGGACTCGGCGGCTATCATCCCCTCTCTCATTGCTTCTGCGGCAAATCCCACTCGTCTTACATCACCGCCGATGAAGACCCCCTGTTTAAGGTTACTCATCAGGGTAAGGTGGTCGATATCTAGTCTGCCCATCTCATTCAGTAAGCCCTCCTGCTGGAAAAGCGCCCGTTCTGGACCCTGCCCTATAGTGATGAGCAGCACATCACCTTCAAGATATATCACATCACTCCAGTCACATTTGGGGTTAAATCTACCATCTTCATCAAAGACCGATGTGCACCGGGGACACTTTATTTTCCTAAATTTCCCATCCTCACCGATTATCTCCTCTATGCCTCTGGAATAGATTATTTTTATTCCTTCTTCAGTAGCACCTTCTATTTCTTCGATATCAGCCGGTATACCATCTTTGGAGGATTTATCTTCGCACTCCAGGCAGACAAGAGCAACATCTCCACCTAGCCTTCGGGCAGTCCTGGCGACATCAAAGGCGACATTGCCACCCCCTACCACTATCACTCTCTCACCCTGAAAAAGCTGAGGAGAAACCCTTTCCTGATTCACAGCGAAGAGCAGGTTCAACCCGGACATGACTCCCTCCAGGTCAGCTCCGGTGACAAGTTCCCGTTCAATAGTGAGTGGTCGGGACAGAGGGGTACCGGTAGCAATGAATACAGCCCGATAGCCTTCACTCTTAAGGTCATCCAGGGTTTTCCCACCATCACCTATTTTTACACCGAGTTTAGCTTCTATGTGAGCAATCCTGAGAAGGTTATTTATAGTAGAATCCACTACATTCTTAGGGGAGCGATATCTAGGGATATATCGTAGAGCACCGCCTAACTCTTGACTTCTTTCTAAAATGGTAACTCGGTATCCCTTCCTACTCAATATATAGGCGCACATTAAGCCTCCCGGCCCGCCTCCAATCACCGCCACCTTTTCTTTGGTGGGAGCCGGGAGTGGAGGTTTGGTCTCCAGATACAGGAGATAATGTTCGGCAATAGGGCGTATAAGCATCCTTCGCCTTACGGCTCCGGTCTGGTCTTTGTAATTGCACTCCTGCTCACAAAGCCCACAAATATAGCTGCATATTGGGAATAAAGGGTTCTTCTCATAAATTTCATCACCTATTTCTATCATCCGGCTAGAAGCCTCACCAGCATCCGGAGGAAGGAGGGCAATCATAGTATGACTGCGCTGAATGTCCTCGTCCAGAGGGCACGCTATCTGACAGGGAGGTAAATATACTTTGCCAGCTTCATTAATTACTTCCTCAACCTGAGCTTGTTCATTCTCAGAAACAGTCTTTCCCATCTTATCCTCTTTTCAACTTCTTGACTAAGTCCCCTTTAGAGTTATATACATTCACCTCAAGGGGCATTCCTCCCGGAAGTGAGTGGGTGGCGCAGGCGTGACACGGGTCATAAGCCCTGAATGCCATCTCAATCATGTTGAGAATCCCGTCGGGAACATTTCCCTTCTTTATCAGTGATTTGGCGGCTTTCTCCACCGACATATTAATGGCCGCCGAGTTATTCTGGGTGGCGACAATTAGGTTGACTTTAGTCAGAATTCCTCGGTCGTCAGTCTGGTAGTGGTGAATCAGGGTTCCTCTTGGCGCTTCGACTACGCCTATCCCCTCCTTCGGAGTCTGGGTAGGCAGATTTACTATGTCAGGGGAGGTAAGTTCAGGGTCACGGGCAAGCTCCAGCACCCGTTCCGAGGCGTAAAGTGCTTCAACCAGTCGTGCCCAGTGGAAAGCCAAAGTACTGTGAACCGGTTTCCCCCCCAATACTTCATACATCTTTTCATAGGCTTCCTGAGCTAGTGGTGTTGCCATCCCATCGGACACATTCAGTCGAGCCAGCGGTGCTACCCTGAAGACGCCGCTCTCTTTCCCATCAACAAACCCCTTCCAGCCTACATTTTTAAGGTAGGAGAATCTGACATAAGTCCAGGGCTCAACATGCTCCCTGATGTGGTCAATATATTCCTGAACCCTAAACTTGGCAAACTCTTTACCATTGGGGTCAACCACTCTTATAACTCCATCGTAGAAGTTTACCTTGTTATTCCCATCCACCAGCCCCATATAATATGTCCTATGCTGGTAGATATCACCGGTGATGAGGTCAACGTAGTCTTTGTTTTTAAGCACAATATCATCAAAAAGCCCAAGGGCAAACTGAGAGAAATCCACCGCATATTCGGCGGCGTCTATAATTGTCTCCCTTTCCTCCTCGGTGATTTGTTTTGATACCCCTCCCGGCAAGCCGCAGGTAGGCATAATCGGCTTGCCGCCAATTATTCTCAGAATTCCCCTCAGCCTTTTCCTGACTTCAATAACTTTTTTGCCGGCTTCCAGCCCAGCCTTGGCAATAACCCCCAATACATTCCTTTCGGCGGCGGGGGCTTGGGGACCAACAACAAAGTCGGAACCGCCAAGGAAGAAGAAATGCAATATATGGTCTTCAGCCTGGAAGGCGTTGTACATAAGCTCTCTTATCTTCTTCGCCGCTGAAGTAGGTTCAACCTTGAATAGGTCATCAAGGGCTTTGGTCGCTGCTATATGGTGGGCAGTAGGACACACCCCGCATATCATGGTGGTTATTCTTGGCATCTCCTCGGCCGGTCTTCCCTCAGAGAATTTCTCAAAGCCTCTAAGCTCAGGAATCTGGAGGCAGGCCTTATCACAATTTCCCTCATCATCAAGGAATATCTCTATCTTGCCATGCCCCTCAAGCCTGGTTATCGGGTCTATGGTTATTTTCCTCACTCTGTCCTCCTATTTCACTTCCATTCTCTTCCGTCTCAGCAGAGAAGCCGGCAGGCTAAATCTATAGAATGTCCCGGCTGGGTCGACAATGCCATTGATTAACTCTTTGACCTCTTCATCAGTCATCTTTTCTTCGTCTTCAAGCCCTAATATTGAGGCAATCATTGATAGGGCTTTTGCCCCCTGGTCGACAACTCCACCTACCGGGCCAAAGCAGCCCCGGCATGGCTGGTTAGCCTTGATGCATGTTTCCCCGCACCCTGAACGAGTAGCCGGACCGAGACAAATTATTCCTTGCTCAAGGAAGCATTTCTCAGGGTCAATCTTGATTTGCCACGGTCTTTTTATTTCTTTTATTAATAACTTCTCCGGCTTGGTCTCTTTCCTGGGGCAGGTATCGCACAAGGCTTTATCGGGGGCAAGTACTGCTCCCTTCTCAGGTAGTTCGCCGGCGAGAATGGCGTTTACCGCATTCAGTATCAAATCAGGCGGTGGTGGACACCCGGGAAGGTAGTAATCTACCGGGATGGTCTGGTCTAAGGTCTTTACCGTATCATAGAATTCGGGCAGGGTGAGTTCACCACCGTCAACGGCTGTCTTCTCCTGCGGGGTAATCCCCTCCGGGTTGTCGACAGTTGGGACTTCCTTATAAACCCTCTGGAAAATCGCATCCCTTGTCCAGAAGTTGCCCAGCCCGGGTATCCCCCCCAGGTGAGCACAGGCGCCGAAGGCTACTACGAGTTTAGATTTTTCCCTCAAGAGCTTTACCATCTCCTCCTGCTCTTCCAGCCTTACCGCCCCATTTATAAAGCTCACCGCTATCTCACCATCACCTAGAGCCTCAATATCCTTCCTCTTAAAGTCCAATGCCACCGGCCATAGGACGATATCCACGGCATCGGCTACTTTCAATAAATCTTCATTAAGGTCAACCACTGCCTCCTCACACCCACCACATGAAGCACACCAATAGAAAGCAACCTTAGGTTTAGCCAACTTTACCCCCTTTTCCATCTTCCTTTCCCCACGTGTTGCCACGCTGAAACACATCACTCAATGCACAATGGTATTTTACTCTGGTCAAGCTTCTTCCCGTACCGTTGGCGCTTTACCTCCAGCCTCATCCGCAGAGACCTGAACTTCGCTTTACAGTGCGTCATTTACGGAGTCCGACCGGCCAGTTCCTGAATACAGCGGCATATTAACATTAGCATAAATGATAGAGGAAGAGCAACTCGACTTCCTTTTCCTATTTACGACTGGAGTTATCTTAAACGCGCCTTCTCAGCCACAGGCACGGCTTTGACATATGAGGGGAGAACGTGATACCATTTTGCCGCCTGTTAAGGCTAGGTTAGTGTTAATAAGAAGGAAAGGGGGGAGTAATGATAGAGGAGCAAAAATACCTGTCTATTGGAGAACTATTTGATTTAAGTGGCAAGGTGGCGATTGTTACCGGGGGTGCATCCGGTATTGGCTTCGCCTGCGCCAAGCGGTTAGCTGAAGCTGGGGCTGCCGTACTGATAGCCGACCTCAATTCGGGGGCTGGAAAACAGAAAACCAAGGAGCTGACTACGGCTGATTACAAAGCTGCTTTTGTCAAGCTTGATGTAACTCAGGGAGCACAGGTTACTAATATGGTCAACACCGCAGTTAAAACCTTTGGCGGACTGGATATTATAGTTAATAATGCCGGCAGATATCCCAAAAAACTTATCACCGAGATGGACGTAAAAGCCTGGGACAGAGTAATGGATATAAACTTCAAAGGAGTATTTCTCTGTTGCCTTAAAGCCAGTCAGCAGATGATTAAGCAGGAGCGAGGCGGAAGCATAATTAATATCGCCTCGGCAAGCGCCTTTCATCCGACAATAGGCTTTACCGCTTACGATAGTTCTAAAGCAGGGGTATGGATGCTAACCAGAACCCTGGCTGTGGAATTAGCCCCATATAAAATATGGGTCAATTCTATTAGCCCGGGACCAATCCAAACTGAAGGGTGCTCGTCACCCGAAGACATAACATTCAATAAACGCCGGCTGAACCGCATCCTGATGGGACGCATCGGTAGACCAGACGAAATCGCCAATGTTGTCCTGTTCCTGGCTTCCCGCGCTTCCAGTTTTATCACCGGCAGTGACATCGTGGCTGATGCCGGGTGGACACTTACTTAATACCGGCTGGATAGCATTCAGGTAACCGAGTTAAGTAAGACCACATTTGTCAGCCGTCAGAAGGGGGAAATATTACTGTGGATATTTATCAGATTATGCTCCCGATGAAAGTTTGTTTTGGTGTGGGCTCTCTGGATACCATCGGGGACGAGGCTAGCAAGCTGGGAGTTAAGCATGCTCTTATTGTTACCGACCCCGGAGTTTACCAGGCTGGACTGGTAGACCCGGTTAAGGAACGATTGTCTAAGGCTAAGCTTTCAGTGGATATTTTCTCTGAAGCCGAGCCGGAGCCCACATTGCCCAGGCTAAATGCGGCGGCTGAGAAACTCGGTAAAGAAGGTTACGACCTTTTGGTAGGCGTTGGTGGAGGCTCAAGTATGGATACCGCCAAGGGACTCTCTGTCCTGCTGGCTCATGGCGGCAGGGGGCAGGACTATGTCGGTATTGATAAGGTTCCTGAACCTGGCATTCCTATTTTTACACTGCCGACGACAGCCGGAACAGGGAGCGAGGTGACTAAAGCTGCTGTTTTTGATGACCCGGAGAAGCGGAGTAAATTTGGCATACAGAGCCCCTACATATTAGCCCGATTGGCTATTGTTGACCCAACCCTGACCTATGGGTGCCCCCAAAGAGTTACCGCCACCGCTGGCATAGATGCTCTCACCCATGCCATTGAGTCCTATACCAGTATCAACGCCAGCACATTTACCGACGCCCTGGAGGTTGAGGCAATGCGACTTATTGGCAGTAGCCTCAGGGCGGTGGTCAAGAATGGTTCAGATAAGGAGGCACGGAACCGTATGGCTGAGGGGGCACTGTTCGGCGGGTTCGGTATTGCCCACGCTGGTGGCGCCGCCGCCCACGCCCTTGCCTACCCCCTTGGTTCACGGTTTCACATCCCCCACGGGGTAACCGTTGGGCTGTTATTGCCCTATGTTATGGAATGTAACCTGCCGACTAACCCCACTAAATATGCCACTATTGCCCAAAGGCTGGGGGTGAAGGCACAGGGGCTCTCTCTTCAGGAGACAGCCGAAAAAGGAGTAGAGGCATTTAAGACTCTGGCGGCAGATATTGGTATTCCCCTCCATCTGCGTGACCTGGGAATACCCAAAGAAGCTTTAGAAGAGCTGGCGGTAGCCAGTATGGAGGTTACCCGGCTCCTGAATAATAACCCCAAGAAACTCAGCCTGGATGATGTTAAACGCATCTGGCAAAATGCGTGGTAAGATAGGCTGTTGCTGGTTCTAGGGCATAATAGCCTTAAGAATATCCTTATCCAGCCGCTTGAACTGGGAGAGCCATTCCAGCCTCTGCTGCTTTAGGTCTTCGGATAGCTTCTGTATCTGCTCTCTAGAGTAGTAATTATCAAGGTCAAAGCGATTGAGGTCAATGTCGGGGATTTGGACTGGCACCTCGTAACCCCAGAATTCGTCCTTTTTCCATATAATCTTATTCCGGGCTATCATCTCTAATATCTTTACCGAGTCTTTTACCGTTATCTTTTGCCCCCTCTCAGCGCCACCCACCATCCCGGTATTCAAGATGTAACACTGTATGTCAGGATTATTCCTCAGGATATTGAGAAAAATATTGCCCTCCTCATCCTCTGAACCCACAATAAAGGGGTTAGTGCCCACAACCCTCCGTAATTTACCAGCCTCAGCCGGGTCACCAGCTGAAGTCTCCACCGACTCACCCAGCATGAAGGCAGCGGCTGCCCACTCCGGTGAGAGACGCATTGCCGGGGGCAGGATATCCGAACGCCGGGTGATAAATATGACAAAGTCGACCTTTTCCAGGTCAATCTTATTATCGGTAAAAGCAATATCGTGTCTTTTCACCATTGCCCGACCATTTGAGGTCAAGGTGGTGTCAAAGAAATCAACCTTACCTGTTGCCGGGTCGACACAGACATTTTCCAGTATCGCCCGGGGGCTTATTGCCGCCGCATATAACAGCGGCTGTGAGTCAGGCTCCAGCCCATCCGTCTTCAGATAGAACGACTCCTCGGTACCGATGGCACTGCCATCACATCTAAGTATTACCACGTCATCCTGGCGAATTACTACTCTCTCCGGGGGGCGTAGCCAGTGGGAATGGCAGGAGAGCGACGTCTTCCCGGTACCGCTGAGACCAAAGAGGATAAAGCCAAAGTCCCGCAGCTTCCCATCCCGGAACACCCGTATAATCTTACTCGCCGCATGAAGCCCAAGATTGCCCTCCTTCTTCGCCCAATACATCACCTGGCGAAGCATCGCCTTCTTATTCTCACCCTTGTAATCGCTACCCAGAATCAGTGTCAGACCCGACTCGGGGAAAACCAGGACCCTCTTTTCCGGCCACTCGGCAACGGTAATAGATATGAAGTCAGGCTCACCACCTTCGGGGAGAAACAAGGTATTACCCCACATTAGCGGTATCCGGGGATAATCAGCGGAAACATATACCCGACAATTCCTTTTGAAGCCTGGAGTGTGACACATTACCCGGTCAAGCTGTATCACCTCTTTAGTCTTCAAGTATTCCAGGACCTTGCGGATAAGTTGGTCATCTTCCGGGTCAGGCTTCCCCGTCACCACCTCGGTAAACTTGGCAATCCTATTCCGCACATTTGTGGTTACGGCCAGATTGCCGAACTCAGTTATAACCCCTCCCTTCTCAAACGCCCACCCCCTGAGTGTTTCATCGGAGGGATTATCAATTATCCCCT
>DAOUFA010000128.1:0-2917 GCA_034430355.1 Dehalococcoidales bacterium | reverse complement strand
AGTTCACCCCAAGATAGTTCAAGAGCGGTTGGGACATGGGAGCATAGCCATCACACTGGATACTTACTCTCATGTGGTCAGTGGATTACAGGAAGCCGCTGCCCAGCGTTTTAAAGGAACGCTTGATGGAGAAGTACTTAAAATTCTGACTAAACCACTCAATCAAACTGAAGAATGTCGGCAAAATGTCGGCAAGCCGCGGGGGATTGAACGTGAGCCGCACAGGACTCGAACCTGTAACCGGCTGATTAAGAGTCAGCTGCTCTTCCAATTGAGCTAGCGGCCCAATGTAGTATTAAGTCTAGCAAACCTTAAGCCGCCATGCAACCCAGGCAGTGAGCCCTCTATTTAATACTCTCTGTTAGGTCCTGACGGCTGGTCATGGCGGCAACTTTGCCCAGGAATTCCTTTAGTGAGGCACTTTGACTTCTTAGCTTCTTTAACTCAAGTCCGATGGGGCTAATAGAGGTCGGGCTATCAGCATAGGTGCCATAAAAGGCAAAGTAGGCTTGATTCAGTTTTCTAATATAATAGCCCTTTAAGGCTAAATACTGCCGCTTCTGTTCCATAAATTCCTCAGCCTGTTCAATCTCTCCCTGAGCCAGGTAGTTGTCAACAGCTCTTCTTATGTTTCTCATCTCTCGGTTAAAGTCAAATTCTGAGCCTGCTATCTGAGTTTGATGGTCACCATTTTCATATTGAAGGTAATAATTTTCAACTACCATAGCACCGATTTCCTGGCTAACCATACCGGCTAGGGTTTCATTCATGATGGCAATTTCGTAATTTCGGGACACACCAGTTGTATCTAGCAAGTATAGGAATCCCAGCGGTTTGAAAACCAGATACTGGTGCAGCCATTCCTCAGTCGCCGTATCAATGGTAAACTGGAGGCTAGCCTCATCAGTAACCAGGTTGGGGTAGGTTGCCCCCAAGCCACCAAGCTCCACCACCAGTGACGAGACACCTAATTTATCGACCTCAGCTTCAATATCCTCTATTTCTTCCCGGCTCAGGCTCGGCAACAGGATAATCTCCCTCATGCTTTCTATTCTGTCCCTGGGTGAAATCACCAGTAGGTGGGGTGGTTTTTCCAGTTTGAAATTTAGTGGTGGGAAGTTAATCCTTAACCCTATATATCTATCTACTGGATTGAAGATGCCCTGTTGAGCCAGGGTTCGCTTTATCTGCTTCTCTATTATCCCCTCCACCGTATCCTTTACCGCCATTTTCTGTTCCTGTAACATATTTAATTCAGCTTCAAGTGAAGCTAAGTCGCCCGGCTCATTGCCAACATTGACGGCTTTAATTTCTGACTCCAGGGTTTTTATCTGCTTGATGGTGGAGAAATACTCGGTAACTACTTGGACTTCGTCATCAATCTTTTTATAGCTACCGAAAATCCACTGATTTACTTCACGGGGTATAGCCCTGGATTCCCACTTGACAATACTGAAGCGGTATGGCTTCACTATTGAGTTTAGATGGGCATCAAAGTCCTGAGTAAAGGCACAACTCCCGCCGAGCAAACAAAGTGATAATAGGCTGGCTGTGGCAATTAACCTTATTTTCAATTGCTTAAAATATTCCCCAGATTGTGAAAATGATAACTAACTGATTTTAGGTTAAGACAGAAACTAAGGTCAGGCTCAAGAATAAAAAAATCTTGACCTCTATCTACATATAAGGGTTAAGGATTAGTCCACCCTGGCGGCTATTCTGGCCAGTTCCCAAGAGTACTCATAAAGGTGCAAGCCTTTACTCACGGCGATAATCTCGCCATCGTTAACTCCTATCTCGCTGGCCATATACTCCTTCAGCAGCTGAATGGCGGCCAAGTTGGAGGGAAAGCCAGCCCACAAGTCCCACGACCGGAAATAGACGACAAAATTGAGCCTATTATCACGGATTCGGGTATCTATTGCTCTCAGGCATGGAGGGTCGGAGAGGAAAATAGACTGGCTATCACCTACCGCCATAAAAGCCTGATTGGTATTATAGCCATCTTCTTTATACATCTTGATTACTTCGGCTATCTGATTCTCCAAATACTGCCCATAGGTATATTGCTCTGCCTCGGCTTTATGGGCGGTCATAAGATAGGGAAGATAGCTTTCTATATACTCCATAGTGCTCGGTGGTGGCACACCCTGAGGCACATCGGGAACTAAAGGTCTCGTCCCTGGCTTCTTGATTTGGATGACGACAAAGTCAAGCTCTTTCCGACGCTGACCAGCGTAGCTTCCCCGGTCAATCTTATACTCATGGCCTTCAGCCAAAGTCTTACGCAGGCAAAGGAACCACGCCTCGGAAAGGTCTCTAGCTTCAATTACCGAAATTTTCATAATATTAATCGGCTAAGCGGTCTTCCTCATCTCCTCCAGCTCTTTATTTACCTCCTTTAGCTCTGCCTCTAATCTCTGTTTATAGTCCTCAAGCATACGGATATACTCATCTCTACGCGGGAAAAAGCCCGGACCTCCAAACCAGAAACCAAAAGGGGGAAAACCAAAGCTAAACCTGTGCCAGTGTCGATACATTATCCCCTCCTGAATAGTTATTCGTCAACCTTACCCTGTTTATCGTTCCTTCTTGAAGATGGCGAAGAATCTGTCCTCGTACTCCTCAAACAAGCCCCAGCGGTCAAGCTCCTCCTTTAGCTCGCGAGGTTCACTCTCACCCCTGGCAACCTTCCTGAAGAACTCATCAATCCTTACCCTGGCATCAGCCGGAATACCACTAGTGTCGGTATCCAGAAGTCCTCTAGCCTCCATTTGCGATAGGTTATCGCGCAGGGAGCTCTTGGTCATTTCATAAATAAACTTCATCAACGACACATCCCAGAGTTCATCCTCACCCTTAATAATAGAGGTTAGGGGGTCAGCCTGCTTATCAATCTCAGTATTTAGCTTATCTA
>DAOUFA010000127.1:0-9965 GCA_034430355.1 Dehalococcoidales bacterium | reverse complement strand
TTGGGGAAAACTCCTAATTCTTTAATCTCCAGGTGGAAGGGCGATATTCCCTGGACAGCATTCTCCATCGCCCTGGTTATTTCCCCGGTCCTATCGACAGCAATATTGCCCAGGAACTTTAGTGTCAGGTGAATACTATGGGGGTTGACCCATTTCACCCAGGGATGCTTATCCGATTTCAGCCGAGCCTCAAGCCGGGTAAGCTCCGACTTTAACTCATCGGGTAGCTTAATAGCAATGAAAGAGCGAATCTGCTCCATAGCTCAAGCCTTATTTATATCTAATAGCCTCTGGGCATTACCCGATAGAATCAGGCTCTTGGTTTCTTCGGGCAGGTCCAGGGAGCTAATCTCCTTCAGCAACCGACCCTGCCCCAGCAGGGGATAATCACTGCCGAACAGAATCTTATCACCACCGACCAGCTGAATAACCTGATTATATACTTGAGGGCTATATAACAATGGTGAAGCGGCAGTATCAAAAAAGACGTGGCTCATCGCCTTTTTCACTTCGGGCATTAAAGCATAGAAGGGCAAGCCCCCGCCCCAATGGGCACAGACTATGGTTAAATCGGGGAAGCTGGTAATAAAAGGGTAGAGTATATCCGGAGTAATGCTCCCCTTGCCCGGATACTGGTGACCTACCGGCTCAGAGGCATGAGTGAGCAGAATTAGCTTGTGCTTCCGTACTACCTCAATGAAGGGCTCCATCACCTCTTTATCATTGAGGTCGAGTAATTGTATATCCGGTCTTAGCTCACCAATCCCCCTTATCCCTCCCTTGGCGCAGCGCTCCACTTCAGCTATGGCGGCGCTAGTTGAGTATGGCTGGATAGCACAGAAGCCTATCAAGCGGTTGGGATAACGGGCTATTGACTCCAGGATATAGTCGTTGGTTTCAACACACAGCTCGTGGGTAGCCCAGCCAATGTTGAGAATGACTGAAATATCAACCCCATTTTTATCCATGCTGGCAATGAGTTCATCGGCAGTAGCCAGCTTGGCTTCTTTATTGGAATAAAGAATGGCAAAAGAAGGGTCGCTATCAATATACTTACTGCGGTTTTTCTTTATCCGGGGCGAAAATACGTGGGTGTGAAAGTCAACAATCATCGTTGCATTATAGCAGAAGCCTTAGAATGACCGCAATGCAGGGTTACTCGGCCGGTGGCTGTTCTGGTTTTTCCTCAGCCTCCACTTCAGCTTCTACCTCGGCTACTACCTCTTCTTCCCTCTCTACCGCCACTTCGCTGACTTTAACTATTAACTGGGAGGGGCCGGTAAGGAGTGTAATATCGGGGCTAAGGGCGATGTCACTAACATAGATTGCCTGCTCTACCTCTTCCAGGCGGCTTAGGTCAACGTCTATCTGAGGCGGCAGCTTATCTGGCAGGCACTCAACGCTGATACTGGTGAGAGCATGGGTTAGCATACGTCCCTTTAACTGCATGGCTGGAGCTTCACCAACCAGGACAAGGGGAACATCTGCCTTTATCTTTTCCTTCTTCCGTACCTGGTAGAAGTCAACATGGAGCAGTTGTCCCTTTATTTCATCCCTTTGAATTTCACGGATGAATATGCTTCTCGGTTGCTTGTCCCCGTCAATCTCCAGGGCAATAAGTCTGGTTGTCCCTGCCTGAGCTATAATTCGCTGAAGCTTAGCCGTATCACATTGTAGTGCCAGCGACTTAATATTGTGTCCGAAGATATGGGTCGGGGTAATCCCCTGACGGCGTAAAAACCTGGTCTTCTTGCCCAATACCTCTCTTTTAGTAGCTTGTAGTGTTAGTCCATCCATTTGCCCTCTCCCACTACCCTATTTAAGCAGATACAGGGGTAAAAATCAATTCGGCCCTAAGGTGATAATGAAGTCGTTTATGGGGGGAGTTTAAGAGGGGCGAATACGGGTCCCCGCAAAAACTCTGTTTTTGTGGGGTAAAAAGCCCCTCTTTCTAATATCCTTCCCCCTCTCCTTTCAAAGAAGTGGATGCTAAAGGAGAGTCAAAGAGAGGCTAAGCCTCTCTTATATAACTATTTCCCCTTCCCCTTATCAAGGGGAAGGGGATAAAGCGGGTTCCCAGGAAAATCGTAGATTTTTCTGGGTGCTTAAAGGGGATAGGGTTTCCAAATAAAAACCTAAAGGGGGTGAGGTTAGTAAACAATCTCATAAAATCTCTATAGACTTGAGTCTACAACCGTTGTATAATTAAACAACCACAGGGGGTATTAATGTCACTATCTGAATTGGGTAATTCATCCAAAGCAACCTCGGCCGATAATACTAGAGCCGAGGTTGTTTCATCATTATCGGTAAAGGAAATGGCGGCGGTAGCCAGGAGGCTGCGCCGTCACATTATTACGATGACGGGCAGGGCAGGTAGTGGTCACCCCGGTGGCTCTCTATCAGCGGTAGAGATTGTTACCGCCCTTTATTTTAAGGTGCTCAGGCATAAACCTCAAGGCCCTCGGTGGGTGGACAGAGATAGGTTCATCCTGAGCAAGGGGCATGCCGCCCCCGTGCTCTACGCCACTCTAGCCGAGTGTGGTTACTTCCCGGTAGACGAGCTAGCCACTCTAAGACAGCTGGACAGTCGCCTTCAGGGTCACACCGACCGGGTGGTTACCCCCGGGGTGGAGATGTCAGCCGGCGCCCTGGGGCAGGGGTTATCCTTTGCCATTGGCGTTGCCCTGGCTGGTCGCCTCAACTCACAGGACTACCGGGTATATGTCCTGCTCGGTGATGGCGAATGTGACGAAGGACAGATATGGGAGGCGGCTATGGCGGCTGCCCACTATAAGCTGGATAACCTGGTGGCTATTGTGGATAACAATGGACAGCAGATTGATGGCTGGAACCGTGATGTAATGAGCCTTGACCCGTTTAATAAGAAATGGCAGGCTTTTGGCTGGCACGTCATTGAGGTTGATGGCCATGACCTTGCCCGGCTGATTACAGCCTTTGACCGGGCCAAGCTGGTTAAGGGCAAACCGACCGTCATCATTGCCCATACTATCAAGGGTAAGGGGGTCAGCTTTATGGAGAATAATCCCGATTTTCACGGCAAAGCCCCTGATGCTGAGGAAGTAGAGATAGCACTAAAGGAGCTGGAGTAGAAATGCCCGAGGTACTTTCTCTCAGGGAAGCCTATGGCAAGACCCTGGTTGAGTTAGGCAGGGAGGACCCGGATATTGTGGTCCTGGATGCTGACCTGTCCCCGTCAACTATGACCTATTTCTTCGCCAGGGAGTTTCCCGACCGTTTCTTTGACTGCGGTGTCGCCGAGCAGAATATGGTGACTATTGCTGCCGGGCTGGCCGCCTCGGGTAAGATACCCTTCGCCAGCACCTTTGCCGTTTTTGCCCCCGGTCGTAGCTTTGACCAGATTCGGATGTCTATTGCTTATTCCCGACTCAATGTTAAGCTGGTGGTTACTCATGGCGGCATCAGTGTCGGTGAGGACGGCGCCTCGCACCATTCCGTGGAAGACCTGGCTCTGATTGGCTCCCTGCCCGGCTTCACTGTTATCGTTCCTGCCGATGCCATTGAGACTGCCCAGGCGGTAAGGACGGCGGCTGCCAGCTCTGGACCTTTCTACATCAGGTTGTGCCGACCTAAGCTACCCCTGGTCTATAATCAGGACTACCGCTTTGAGCTGGGCAAGGCAGTAACTATGAGGCAGGGCAAAGACGCCACTATTATCGCTATTGGCGTTATGCTATCACCTGCCCTTGACGCCGCTGATAACCTGAGGCGACAGGGCATAGACTGCCGGGTATTGAATATGCCTACCCTCAAGCCTGTTGATGAAGCCGCCATTGTTAAGGCTGCCGCTGAGACCGGGGCTATTGTTACCGCCGAAGACCACCTGGAGCATGGTGGGCTGGGCAGTATTATCTCTCAGGTAGTAGCCAGGCGCCACCCGGTGCCAATGGAGTTTGTCGCCGTTAAAGACACCTACGCCAAATCAGGCAAAGCCACCGAGCTTCTCCAGCGCTACGGCCTAACCGCCAAAGACATTGAGGAGGCGGTTCGTGAGGTAATAAAGAGGAAGCGGGGATAGGTTGGTGCTGGGGGTGGGCTCGAACCCACAAGGACTGCTATCAGGGAATGCCGTAACTTCCCGTTACCGGGTTCATAAAGATTGGCAGGCGTGGTGGATAGAAGGTGAATACCGCGTATATAACACCTAAGGAGATTAAACCGGCTAGAGCTGCTTTATGAAGGCTCGGTGACAATTGCTCTCTAATTAGTATGTTGTAACTGGCAAGCTGTCCCAGGGCAACAGCCCCCACAAAAATTGCAATGTCAGCTATTAGGTTTTCGCTCCCGGTAATAGTGGTATACGCGTAGAAAAGCGCCATAATAGCCGTCGGCATTACATAAAGACCGGTGGTTTTCCCAATGATAAAGTTCTTGGTAGATTCCCTTACGAATTTGTACTCAACGGCAGCATAGAATAGGGCTGGCCAATAGGTTAGTTTAAGGTGCTCAAACACGCTCTCGTTGACGGCGGCAAAGACAGCAACAGGTCTCAGCTCGCCGGACCACTCAAAAGCGAAGTGCAGCAGCGCCCCCAGGCAGGCTATAACAGCGATGCCAATCAGCTCCCACTTCCGAATCGGCCTTTTCATAGTCTTAATTTCCCAGAGCTAACAATGCATTGTGTGTGGCTGAGGGGTTAAGCTGGTGCCGGGGGTGGGACTCGAACCCACAAGGATTACTCCGGCGGATTTTAAGTCCGCTGCGTCTGCCTATTCCGCCACCCCGGCTTAAATAAAAACTGGAGGCGACGACCGGATTCGAACCGGTGAATAGCGGTTTTGCAAACCGCCGCCTTATCCACTTGGCTACGTCGCCCCCCACCTGCTTCATCTGGAGCGGAAGACGAGATTCGAACTCGCGACCTCTTCCTTGGCAAGGAAGCGTTCTACCACTGAACTACTTCCGCCTGTTTTTAGTGCCGGGGGGGAGACTTGAACTCCCACGAGCTTGCGCTCACTAGCCCCTCAAGCTAGCGCGTCTACCAATTCCGCCACCTCGGCTCGTCCGGCAGGAGTGAAAGGACTCGAATCCCCCTGCGGTTTTGGAGTCCCAAGACTGATGGTATACGAAATACTACCAAATAGCATAAAGTGTCGTCAAGTTTCAAGATAGGCTTCGGTTGGTATCTGATTGTACCTCCGTTTCAATCCATATCGTCGGGACTACACCCCTCCAGGGGCGTGAGGTTAATAAAAAGGCCCCCTGCTGGGTATAAAAGGGGTCAAATCGGGGTACATCCGCCGTTGGTTGGCTTTAGTGTCAGGGAAGCAAGGCGGTATTGATGTTTGCCACTTGGCATTTGCCACTTGACAAATGCCATTTGACCAATTATAATACAATTATGGACAGAGGTGAGAGGGATAATTTAGGCGAAGTAATCAGACGGCAAAGAGCTATGATGGCGCTGACGTTGGCTGAGTTGGCTGAGAGGTCAGGGGTATCGGCATCGCATCTGGGCCGCATAGAGAGAGGGGAGCGTTTTCCCTCAGCTCGTACCCTGCGAAGGATTGCCAGGCCCTTAGGCTTTGACGAGAGTCTGCCCGAGGATGGTGGACAACTGGACCCTTATGTCGCCACGGTGTTATCGCAGGAGTCGGTTAGTGTCCAGCATGCTGTGGTCGGAATTGTCACCATCTTAAAGAGCATTGCCGAGAGCACGACTAAACAATAGACCTCGGGTAACTAGGGACACCGGGTAGGCAATTAAGAGAGCAGAATGGGCAGAGGGTAACCTGGGCGCTGGTGGTAAATAACTGCGCAGGAGCGCTATCGGGACCAATCACATACCAGAAGACTGTGGAAGATACCAGGGACGGCTCATTATGGGCTAATAACTAGAGCGTCAACCTCCCTCTACTGAGGGCTATCTGTGTCTTGAGCTGGGTAATCACTCGCTGCAATTTGTCCAGTCTTTGTAATTCGTCATCATAGGGTAGAAGCTTTACCACTTCAATCTGCTCTGACTCTAGCCTCTCGGCTTCAGCAAGCAAGCTTTCCAGTGTACTGGTGCGCATGCGGGTATAATGAGGCACCTGTTGCCCTGCTCTATAGACGTTTATTGTATAAGCGTGGCTATTTAGCTTTCTACTGGGTGGTATACTTCTAATCGGCATACGCTAAATATGATACTTTGCCACATGGCGAATGTCAACAGATTGCCATGTGTGAAGCTTTCTCCTCTTTGACATCTAGGGTAACAGGCTATAAGGTGTCTAAATGCAAGTAAGGGCTCTTTGGAAAGAGACCCTTACTTGCCGACATATGCTTACCCATCAGGTTCAGGAAGGTGCTGCCAATGCTTGGCAGGGTAATATCATTCATTTATTTAATATTAGTTCATTCAACCTTGGCTCATCGTTAAAATGCCCTTAAAAATTCATTAATATTTTGGACTCGCTTATGATACATCAGCGCCTACTGGCGAAGTGAGGCAAGTTGTCAACCGTTCCAAGTTCCTTTCATGCCTCCCATACATTAGCTCATCAAAGTAGGCCTTTACCTTCTCCCGCTCTTTGAGTTGCTCTACCGCGATGTCCTTGGCAAGATGAGGGACGACATCATGGTAAACTCCGATGAAAAGAAGCCCCACCTCTCCATCCTTCAGGGTCTCGTTTATGGTTCTAGCTATGAAACCGTCTCTTTCTATCATCAATTGGCCCTTCCGCGATTCATATTCTTTATAGGCAAGTGCCCGCTGAGAGGGGGTTTCAGCCTTTATAATCCGGCTGATATATTCATATTCTTCCTCAAGCAGCGCCATGTCCTCGGTAGGTACTATCTCGGCACCTCTACTGAGTAGATTGAGGATGATTTCATAGTTTTTACTGCCCCTCCCCGCCCCCTCTTGGATAATCCTCTTGCCCAGGTGACCATCTGAGACAAAGCCGTCCTGATATACCTTGAGACTTTGGGCATCCAATGTTTCCAGGTAGTCTGACACTATCTGCCAGAATTTGGAGGCTGTGGCCTTATGCCTTTCCCAGCGTTCCTCGCCACAAACTGCCGCCGTATTCAGCTCAAGTGAAGAAGCCAGGCTGCCCATGTCAGAATCGGTATGAATGATGGGGATATAAATCAATCTTCTCATTGCCGTTTCGCCAACCCTCTGATTGCCTCTTTAAAGTGCCTGTTATTTATTTTAGCTTTGGAAAAGTCTGCCTTCTTGGATTCTGGTTTGGAGGTGCTATACTTATCCAGAAACTCTCGTATAGCCAGCATGGAAGCCCTTCGGCAGATAGCCTCTATATCGGCTCCCACCAGGCCATCGGTGGCATCAGCCAGAGCCTTAAGCTCTACATCAGCCGCCAGGGGTTTTCCTCTGGTATGGATATTAAATATTTCCCAGCGGGCTTCGGCATCGGGGATAGGTAGTTCCATCTGAAAATCAAATCTGCCGGCTCGAAGCAGGGCTGGGTCTATTATATCCAGCCTATTAGTGGCCGCCAGCACAATCACACCTTTGAGCTCTTCCATTCCATCCATCTCGGTCAAAAACTGGCTAATTACCCGCTCGGTGACATGGGAATCAGCACTTGCCCCCCGAATAGGGGCTATAGCATCTAACTCGTCAAAAAAGACGATGCATGGGCTGGCCTGTTTGGCTTTCTTAAACACTTCTCTTATACCCCTCTCTGATTCTCCTACCCACTTGGATAACAGCGCCGGTCCCTTAACCGAAATGAAATTGACCTCGCTCTCGCTGGCTACTGCCTTGGCCAGGAATGTTTTCCCGGTGCCGGGAGGACCGTAAAGCAGGATGCCTTTGGGGGGATTGGTTCTCATGTGGTCAAAAAGCTCTGGGTATTTTAGCGGCCATTCAATAGTCTCCTTGAGCACGCGTTTGATATCATCCAACCCGCCGACATCATCCCAATGAACATCCGGAATCTCGGTAAAGACCTCCCTGATGGCTGAAGGTTCCACTTCCTTCAAAGCATTCAGGAAGTCATCCATGGTTACTTCCAGCTCTAGAAGCAACTCATAAGGGATATTATCAGCTTCAAATTCAATCTTAGGCATTATCTTCCTCAGGGTAATCATGGCTGCTTCCCGTGACAGAGCCTCTAGGTCGGCCCCAACAAACCCGTGAGTGATTCCAGCAATTCTTTCCAGGTTTACATTGGAAGCTAGAGGCATTCCCCTGATGTGAATATCAAGTATCTCCAGCCTGGCGTTCTTATCAGGGATACTTATGGCTATCTCCCTATCAAAGCGCCCTGGCCTCCTCAATGCTGGGTCAAGTAAATTGGGTATGTTGGTCGCCCCGATAACCACTACCTCTCCCCTCGATTTCAAGCCATCCATCAAAGCCAGGAGCTGAGCCACTACCCTCCGCTCTACCTGCTGGTCACCCCGGACCTCTTCCCTCTTGGAGGCGATGGCATCTAGCTCATCCAGGAATACAATGGATGGGGCATGTGCGCTCGCATCCTCGAAAATGGCGCGCAGGTGAGCTTCACTTTCTCCATAGAACTTGTGAATGACCTCGGGTCCGCTTATATGGGTAAAATGAGCCGAGGTTTCATTGGCCACCGCCCTGGCTATCAAGGTCTTGCCACAGCCGGGCGGACCATGCAGTAATACCCCTTTGGGGGCATCTATGCCCAATCTCTCAAATACCTCAGGGTATTTCAGCGGGAGTTCAATCATCTCCCTTATTTTTTGTATCTCCCTGTGCAGCCCCCCGATATCCTCGTAGGTAATGCCAACCCCTTCCCTTTCTCGTGCCCCTTCTCCCTTTATCTTTAGGGTAGTTGTGGAGTGGATGATAACTACTCCCTTGGGGCTGGTGTCAACCACCGAGAATTCCTGGTAACGTGTGCCAAAGAGGGTAGCCCTTACCTTGTCTCCAGCGGTAACGGCCAGTCCCTCGAGCAGCTTACCAATATAACCAGTATCTCTCTCTTTTAATGCCCCACGGGTGGTTAAGGGGGCAAGCACGACTACGGCAGCAGTCTTGTACTCGGCTTTCTGAACCTGCGCTTTCTCATCAAGCCCTATTTGCGCATTCTCCCGGCTAATGCCGTCTATCTGGATAATATCTTTACCTCTGTCCTCCATAAAAGCGGGCATAACCTTGGCTGCGGTAGGTTTCTTACCCATAACATGGATGACGTCTCCTACCTCAACCCCCAGCTTTGCCATGTCTTTAGGGTCGAGCCTGGCTATCCCCCGGCCGACGTCTTTGGTCAACGCCTCAGCTACTTTGAGTATCAGGGCATCTTTCGTCTTTATTTCGGGCATATTTCTAGCTACCTTCACCTGACTGGGCTGTCTTCTTGGCGAGTTTTATCTTCAAGATTCCGCTTTTATATTGGGTTTCCATACTTTCAGCCTTAACCTCCGATGGCAGGAGAACCTCTTTACTGTACTTCCTGTCTTTACCCTCCGCCTTCAGGCTAAGAATATCACCCTTTACCTCAAGGTGGATGTCGTTCTCCTCAACACCGGGAAGTTCGGCAATCACCGCTAGGTAGTCTCCCTCATCAAAGACATCAACTATCGGTTCTCTGACCTCGGCTACCTCCACCGAGCCCCGCTCTGTCTTCTTGATGTTGCCGAAGTGTTCTACGGTTGGCTGACCGCCTATGCCCATCTTGACGCTGAAACCATAGATTCCCTTAGCCTTGTCACCCAAACCTTTAATCTCCCCGGTATGGGTATACTCCTCTTTCCCCTCCTCGGTCATCTTGGAGACCAGGTCAACCAGACTGCCTATCCCTTTAAACAGTCCACCCAGCCCAAAATCAAACTCTACCTTTGCCTTTTTCTCTTCTTCAGCCATCTTACGCCTCCTGCTGTATTTGCTTTTTGCTCTTTACCTTTTCTATTTCGCTGGCCAAGTCCGTTATTCTTACTCCCATCTCCACGGTAAGTTGCTCCTTTAACGGTAGATTTTTGAGGAGCCCGCCTACGAATTCACT
>DAOUFA010000126.1:0-8542 GCA_034430355.1 Dehalococcoidales bacterium | reverse complement strand
GCCCCTCTCTTACCTATATTCCCCCTTCCCTTGTAAGGGAAGGGGGACAGGGGGATAGGTTCTACTACTCTGGCATCCCCTATCTCTCTAAGAGCCCACGCTACTTGCTTCCGAACATCCTCATCCTCGAATACGTGAGATCCACACAATTGCGTGCACACTGAGGATTCCACCCCTGCTTTAATAGCTGCTGAACCGCGGCCGAGGGAGAGATGCCTTTATGAAAGAGGACTCCGATATACAAAAAACGCGCTGTTTCCTCAGACGAATACGGAAACTTGCACGCTGCTGTTTGACTTGTAGAGCAGACTTTGCAGCGCTTTGACCTGGGAGGTGGTTTTTTGTCCACCTTATTATCTGTATTTTTCTGGCCAGAGCGCTTTTTAAAGAAACCCATTTTCACACCTCCTTAATTGGCAAGTAGCATATAAAGGCTATTTAACAACTAAAATTATAACATAATATGGTATACTATATGCCTAAACCGATTGGGGACAGAAATCAATGGCAGGGCTACTTTTTGGCACCGGCGGCGTTCCCCGTAGCGCCAAATTATCATCCACCACATCAGGAATTGAGCGTATTGCCGAGCTTGGACTTGGCGGTATGGAGATAGAATTCGTCCGCGGGGTAAAGATGAATAAGGCGGGTACTTACCCGGTGGCGGAAACAGCCACCAGGAGAGGTATAAAACTATCAGCTCACGCCCCTTACTTTATTAACTTTAATGCCCGTGAGCCAGAAAAGATAAGGGCTAGCCAAGAGCGGCTGTTACGGGCAGCCCGTATTGCCTCCCTATGTGGGGCTGAAAGTGTAGTTTTCCACGCCGCCTATTATCTCGGTGACCCACCGGAGAAAGCCTATAATAAAGTAAAAAAATATTTAGCCGAAACACTAAACCAGCTTAAACGGGAAAATAATCAGGTAAAGATTAGGCCTGAAGTTATGGGTAAGCCCTCTGAGTTTGGCACCCCGGACGAAATATTTAACCTGTGCACCGAGCTAGAAGGACTGGCTCCCTGTCTAGACTTTGCCCATTGGCATGCTCGGACCGGGAAGTTCAATTCCTACCCGGAGTTTGCCTCTATGCTGCTACAGGTCAAAGAGCGGTTAGGTAGAGCCGCCCTGGATAATATCCACATCCATGTTTCTGGTATTGCCTATGGGCTAAAGGGGGAAATAAAACACCTGAACCTGAAAGAGTCGGATTTCCAGTATGTTGAATTTCTCCAGGCATTAAAGGATTACGAGGTCAAGGGTCTGGTTATCTGCGAAAGCCCCAACCTGGAAGAGGATGCCCTGCTTCTGCAGGCAACCTATAATACCCTGCTAAAATCGGAGTAAGACCATTGGCTGAATCTATTTTTCCCATTTACTATTATTTCTGGTATAATATAAATGCATTAAACTGAGGCCAATTACTACTTGGGATGAAGGACGAAAATGAGGTTGAATCGTAATCTCATAATATTTATAGCTATTGCCATTGCCGCTATAGCTCTTTTCGCTTATTTCACGCCGGCGACGGAGAAACCCGAGGAAATCCCTCTAACCGAAGCTATAGCTATGTCACAAAGTGGTGAAATAGCGGCGATTACAGAGGAAAATGATGCCCTACTGATTACTACTATTGATGGCACAGAACTGAAGACAATTAAAGGTAATCTCACCTTGCTTGACCTCGAAGAACTTGGGTTTGTCCTTCCCGAAGGGGGCTATGAGATAACACCGTCGGGCGGATTTAACTGGAGTATGGTGATGAACTTCCTTCCCCTTATAATCTTTGGCGGTTTGCTGTTCTTCCTGTTCCGCAGGGCACAAGGGGCTAACACCCAGGCTATGAATTTTGGTCGCAGCCGAGCTCGATTGTTCCCGGCCCATACACCAACGGTAACCTTTGATGACGTCGCCGGGGTAGAGGAAGCCAAGCAGGAATTATACGAAGTAGTAGAATTCCTCAAGTCGCGTGAGAAGTTTCAGAAGCTCGGCGCCCGTATCCCAAAGGGATTATTGCTAATAGGTCCGCCAGGCACAGGCAAGACGCTGCTGGCTCGGGCAATAGCTGGTGAAGCTGGGGTACCTTTCTTCTCTATTAGTGGCAGCGAATTCGTGGAGATGTTTGTTGGCGTTGGTGCCTCTAGGGTGCGTGACCTCTTTGACCAGGCCAAACGTAATACCCCTTGCATTATCTTCATTGATGAGATTGATGCTGTAGGTCGTCACCGTGGTGCTGGGCTCGGCGGTGGTCATGATGAGAGAGAGCAAACCCTTAACCAGATTCTGACCGAGATGGATGGCTTTGACACCAATACTAGCGTGATTGTTCTCGCCGCTACCAACCGACCTGATATACTCGACCCGGCTTTACTTCGCCCTGGGCGCTTCGACCGCCGGGTAATCCTGGACCGACCAGATATCAGCGGTCGAACAGCAATCCTTAAAGTTCATTCCAACGGTAAGCCACTGGCTGAATCGGTTAATCTAGAGATAATAGCTAGACAGACAGCCGGTTTTAGTGGCGCCGACCTAGCCAATCTGGTCAATGAGGCCGCTATTCTGGCTGCCAGGCAGGGCAAGACAACTATTGGCATGCAGGAGTTTGCCGAGTCCATAGACCGGGTGATTGCTGGTCCAGAGAGGAAGAGCCGGAGGATAAGCCCTAAGGAAAAGGAAATCACTGCCTATCATGAGGCAGGACATGCCCTGGTCGCCAAAATGCTGCCTAATGCCGACCCAGTACATAAAATCTCTATAGTGGCTCGTGGGATGTCGCTCGGTCATACCCGGCTTTTACCTACCGAAGACCGATACCTGACAACGCGTTCTCAACTTAAAGATAGGTTAGCCACCCTTCTGGGCGGCCTGACCGCCGAAGAACTAATCTTCAAAGAAAGGACATCAGGGGCTCATGAGGATATTGGGCTAGCGACCAAGATTGCTCACAGCATGGTAACTGACCTAGGCATGAGCGACAAACTGGGACCACGAACCTTTGGTGACAAGCAGGAGATGGTCTTCCTCGGTCGTGAAATCGCTGAGCAAAAGGATTACGGTGACAAGGTAGCCGACACCATTGATGAAGAAGTCAATAAGGTTATCCGAAACGCTCATAGAGTAGCCAAGAGGGTTCTGGCCGAAAATAAGCCGAAATTAATCCAAATTGCGGAAGAACTCATTACCAAAGAGACCTTAGAGGGTGATGAGCTAGAAGCACTATTTAATGAACCTACATCAGCAGCTATGCCAGAAGCCACAGCAACACCCACCCCCACGCCAGCCAAGGCTACGACCAAAACTAAGCGCATGCCCAAGAAAGCACCAATCATACCTCAACCCTTCCCCAAACAAGCCCCGGCTGCACCCGATATGGCATGATAGAAATTACACAAAAGCCTATTTCCCCTGAGCTTGTGGTTAGTAAAGTTAAAACTGATAGCAGTGGCTGTGTAGTCACCTATATCGGGCTGATTCGTGAATATTCCCACGGTAAACAGGTTCTTTCAGTAGAATATAGCGATACCGAGGGGAAGGCAGAAAACAGGTTGCTGGAGATAGCCAGCAAAACCAGGCAAAAATGGCCACTGAATAATATAGCTATATGTCATAGAATAGGCCAACTAAAAGTGGGGAATATTAATCTAGTTATCGCTGTAGCTGCTGCCCACCGCCAGGAGGGCTTTGCCGCCTGCCAGTATGTTATTGACCAGTTCAAGCAAACAATACCTACCCGTAAAAGGGAAACCTACCACGACGGCAGCATTCGGGTTGAGGGCGAATAGAGAGACTTCACCCCCAATTATTTTCTTCGTTTTACCACATAATCGGCTAATTTTATTAACGACCGCCGACTGGCATTATCCGGCAATAGGCTAAGATTATGACACGCCTGGGCACAATAATCTGAGGCAACAGCATAGCATTCCTCAGTGATTGACGAGTTACGGACTAGCTCCATCGCCAGTTCTATATTTCTTTGCCTATCCTCATTCTGAAACAACCGCCGTACCGGATTATCCTCAGGGTAGCGCTCCAGAAGAAGTATTGCCGGCAGGGTAAGGGTGCCCTGAGCCAAATCTGAGCCTATGGGCTTGCCCATTTCCTCCTCGGTGCCAATAAAATCCAGGATATCATCCACAATCTGAAAGGCGATACCAAGATTATGACCATATCCTTTTAGCGCCTCGACTGATTTCTCCGGAGCCTGACTCAAAATAGCCCCTGCCTCGGTAGCCAGGGAAAGCAGACAAGCAGTCTTACTGGAAATCCTTTGCAGGTATTGCTGACGGGTCTGCTCCAAATTAAAAGCGCTGAAGGCCTGATTTAACTCTCCGCTAGAAATAGTCATAAAGGTCTGGGCAAAGAGCCTTATCACCCGCAGATTTTGAGTATCAGCTACCAGCTCTTTGGACTTACCCAATAGGTAGTCCCCGAGCAGTATTGCCTTGTCTTCACCCCACACCTTATTAATCGTGGGACGACCACGGCGAACCGCAGAGTTATCAATAGCATCATCATGAACCAGGGTAGCGGTATGCAGAATCTCAACCGCCGTAGCCATCGGCAGCAGGTAACTAAGATCGTAGTCGTAAAACTTACCCGATAGGAGAACGAGGGCGGGACGAATCCTCTTGCCCCCGTCCTTCAGGCTATGCTCTAACAGCTTAGACAGCCGGGGAAAATCAACCTCGCACACTGACCTCAGCCTAGCCTCTACCTTGACTAAATCTTCCTGGATAGGTTCATAAATTGTGCGTAACATGCCCCAACCGGCTAACCTCCTCTTCTATCAACCCTTCATCCAATTTAGAAAATAGAGGCTCAGGGGGCAGTAACTTCTGCCCCGGTGATGGGAAATGTGGCTGCCAGCCATCATCTCCTACGCTACCCTCAAAGCCAAGAAACTCATGCAGCTTCTGAGAGCTAAAGGGTAAAAAGGGATACAGCGCTGTCCTGAGGCATGAAATAACTGAAATAGCAACATATAAGGCAGTGGCGGCAGCCTGTTTATTCTCCTTAATTACCTTCCACGGTGATTTCTCTTCCAGGTAGCGGTTAGTATCCTGAGCCAAGGACATAGCCGACCTCATTGCTTCCCTAAAATGGCATTGGGAAAGCAGCCTATCCACTGTATTAAGGGTATCCTTAGCCATATCAATAACCGCCTGACTACGGCTATCAAATTCCCCGGGCGCGGGCACACTGCCATCAAAGTTGCGGTAGACAAAAGTGAGCACCCGATGAACCAGGTTGCCGTAGGTAGCTACCAGCTCATCATTGTTCCGCCGCACAAACTCCCGCCAGGAAAAATTGGTATCCGCGGTTTCAGGCATGCTTATTGATAACAGGTAACGCAGGGGGTCGGGCTCATAGCGGGAGAGATAATCAGGTAACCAGACTGCCCAGTTACGACTGGTAGAAAGCTTACTGCCCTCAATAGTTAAGAACTCATTAGCCGGCACATCATAAGGGAGATTGAGTCCATCGTAGCCCATCAGCATCGCTGGCCAGATGGTGGTATGAAAGATGATATTATCCTTACCAATAAAGTAATAGCTCCTGGCCTCATTACCCTGCCAGAAAGAGCGCCACTTTGCCTCATCCCCACTGGACTTAGCCCACTCCTTAGTCGCCGAGAGGTAGCCGATGACAGCCTCAAACCACACATAAAGACGCTTGCCCTCAAAGCCATCCAGCGGCACCGGTACCCCCCAATCTATATCGCGGGTGATAGCCCTGTCCTTCAGCCCCTCTTCCACATAGCGCATAGTAAAGTTAAGCACGTTCTGCCTCCAGTGGGTCTGCTTTTTCATCCAGGCTAAAAGCCTATCTTGAAAAGCCGAGAGCTTAAAAAAGAAGTGCTCTGAGTCCTTAAACTGGGGAGTGGTAGCGCATAGTTTACAGCGGGGGTCAATCAGCTCGGCAGGGGTCATCGGCTTACCACACTCCTCACACTGGTCACCCCGGGCTCCAGAAAAGTGGCAGTAGGGGCAGGTGCCTTCAACATAGCGGTCGCTCAAAAAGCGCCGGCATTGGGGACAGAAGGGCTGGGACACGGTAGCCTTATAAATATAGCCTCTATTTAACAGGGTGAGGAAAAAGTCATGCGATACCTCGGCATGATTGGCGGTACCGGTCCGGGTAAATAAATCAAAGGAAATACCTAACTTCTGCCACGAATCAAGAAACTGCTGATGATAATGATTGACTATTTCTTCAGGCTTCTTGCCCGCTTGCTCAGCCTTAATTGTTATCGGTGTGCCATGCTGGTCCGAACCCGATACCATTAATACCTCATTCCCCTTAAGGCGATGGTAGCGGGCAAATATATCCGATGGCAAGTATGCCCCGGCAATATGACCCAGATGTAACGGCCCATCAGCATAGGGCCAAGCCACTCCAATAAAAATTCTCTCACCCATAATCTTCTCGACTAATACTCACTCAGGAAAGAAGGTTAGCACCCGCTCACCCTTCTCCTCTTTATAGTGAGCATAACCCTTCTTCAGGCTACAATCCACGCACAGCCTTAACACCACACCATTCGTCTCCTCAATAACCAAATAACGCTCTGAATGTGGTATAACTCGGTGACATTCATCGCACTGCACATCTCCTAAAGACATACACCCTCGGCGCATCTAATAACTCCTCCCTAATCTAATTTTTAATACGTCAAAAACTCAAAGTAGCTTGAGCCAGGCACGATATAGCTCCCTCTTTGATAACCCGGTTTCGCCAGCTACCCTGGCTATCGCTTCCTTAGCCGTTACCCCCGACTGGCGCAGACTATGTAACTGCCGCTCAATAGCCTCAGTCAACTGCGGCTTCTCCTTCTCTCCCTTGCCCTCAATAACCAGGGTAAACTCTCCCCTCGGCTGGGTAAAGTGTTCTATAGCCTGGCTTATTGTCCCCCGGAAAACCTCTTCATGAATCTTGGTCAGTTCACGACAAACAGCCACTTTTCTATCGCCGAGAACCAGTAATATATCATTAAGAGCAGCTCCTAGTCGATGAGGAGCTTCCAGGACGACTATAGTGCCCGACTCATCAGCCACCGACTGCAGAAGCCGCCGCCGGTTACCAGCCTTACGCGGCAGAAAGCCAATGTAGATAAACCTGTCCGTGGGCAGCCCGGAGACCACCAGCGCCGTGGTAACCACCGACGGCCCGGGAATAGGAACCACCGGGATACCTTGGCGATTAGCCGCCAGAATCAATTCATAGCCGGGGTCAGATATGCCCGGCATCCCGGCGTTACAAACCAGGGCTACATCCCCACCTTCAAGGCAATCTAAAATATACTCCAGCTTGGTCCACTTGTTGTGCTCATGATAACTTGTCACCGGTGTCTTAATATCATAGGTAGCCAGAAGCTGCTTCGTCCGGCGGGTATCCTCAGCTGCAATAAGCTTCACCTCCCGCAGGGTGCGCACAGCACGCAAGGAAATATCCTCTAGATTACCAATAGGAGTAGCCACAATATAAAGAGCCGGCATCGCCTCTTATCTTCCTCTAACCAAGCCTATTATAAACCTACACTTCATCACTCGTCTATACTGAGGTCGTTTAGCCACCTATCCCCCTCTCTAAAGTCTCTTCCCCCATGATGGGAATATATATCCATATTACAGAGAGCCAAAGGGAGGCGGAGCCTCCCTTATATAATTGATTCCCCTTCCCCTTATCAAGGGGAAGGGGATAAAGGGGATAGAGTTACCAATAAAAATCTAAAGTGGGTGAGGTAGATGGTATGAGCACGGAGTATTTGCGTTTCAGATTCTCTTATGTTAATATTATAGAGTAAACTTAATAAGGTGAACCGCTAGGGGTGCTCAAAGGCTGAGAGGCGATTTGATGCCAACCCTGGGAACCTGATCTTGGTAATACGAGCGTAGGGAAGCGGTAGCAACCTAGACCAAGGGTCTAGTATTAACCGCCGAAACCCTTGGTCTCTTTTTATGGAGGTGGATATGACTCAACTGGAATTGGCTAAAGAAGGTATAATTTCATCACAAGTGAAGCTGGTGGCTGAGCAGGAGGGGGTGGATGCTGAGTTCATTCGGCAGGGTGTGGCTAACGGGACGATAGTAATTCCGGCTAATATCAACCACACCAACCTTGTTCCTTGTGGCATCGGTCAGGGGCTCAAAACCAAGGTCAATGCCAATATCGGCACCTCTTCTGACTTCGGTGATGTTAATACCGAGCTGGAAAAGTTGCGAGTGGCTATTGATTTTGGGGCAGATACCGTTATGGACTTGAGCACCGGTGGCGATATATCGGCTATTCGGCGGGTTATTATTGCCTCAAGCTCGGTGCCAATAGGCACTGTGCCCATTTACCAGGCCGGGATTGAGGCCATAGATAGACGTGGGGCTATAGTCAAAATGACCGTTGATGACCTGTTTGCCGGGATTGAAGAGCATGCTCGCGATGGCGTTGATTTCGTAACCGTGCATTGTGGTGTAACCCGGGCGGCTATCGCCAAGCTTAAGCAGCAGGGAAGGGTAACCGATGTCGTGTCTCGAGGGGGTGCTTTCCT
>DAOUFA010000125.1:0-12984 GCA_034430355.1 Dehalococcoidales bacterium | reverse complement strand
GCTGGTGCCCTTAGGGTATCCTGGGTACACGTCTCCATATTTGCCTCGCTAACAGTGCTCTTTGGCCTACTAGCAGGACACTTCTTTGGGGCAATACCGGCTCGTGTTGCCGGAATAGAAGGGATTTTCGTCGGTGCGGCTGCAGTCTACGGCTCAGCAGCAATAATCATGAAGGCTAAATATGGACGTTGGGTACTACCTATCGGCTTATTGTCTAAAAAGTCACAATAACTCAGGTACTCAGCTAGCTTCCCGGGGACTCATCAGTTACCAGCCCCCTGGGATAACCATTAATGTTTAACTGCTGCAGTGCCTTCT
Source organism: Dehalococcoidales bacterium (assembly GCA_034430355.1). Lineage (GTDB taxonomy): Bacteria > Chloroflexota > Dehalococcoidia > Dehalococcoidales > E44-bin46 > E44-bin46. The sequence goes on along the minus strand of DAOUFA010000125.1, from coordinate 12,666 downwards.
TGGTATCACTGGCAATTCGTGCCTTGTCACACTGCTTTAGCCGATACCTAAACAGCCAGTAGGTAAACTCCTTCAGCTCGGTCAGGCTGATGGACTTAAGATGAGGATAACCCTGCTCCCGCCGAAAACGCTTAAGCAATACCGGTCTAGTCGCCCCATATATTCGCCGATAGACCTCACTGACTACATCATGCTCCTTATTATTATAACCCGAGGTCCGTCTCTCCTTGCGCACCTCCTCCTGCACCGCCAGAATTAAAGCCTCCTCCACGGTGATGCCATAAAAGTAGTTAAGATATTGATGATACTTGCCACTGCCAATAAGCTCCTTGAATCGGTCAACGGTTAGGTTAAGTGGTGGTTGCCCATGAAAAAGGAGAGCCGTCTTCTCGGCATCAGGTAATAAACCATCTACTGCCTGACACAGGCGCTCAGCCAGCAGTAACCAATCAAAAGCCTCACCAGCGATAAGGTAACGGTAATGGCGCTGGTTATGGACTTCCTCAGCCACCGTCCACAACCCGATAGCCTCAAGCAGGGCGATATACCAGTGCTTACCACCGGTGATAGCCTGCTCTAAATATCCTATTACCCCATTATCACTGGCCGGAGTCAACCGGGAAGACTGCAACTGGTTATCCATTAACTATACTCTCCAGACTGATTAATGTTTTAGGTAGGTCATTATTTCAGCTAACGGTCTGGTATTCAGTATATCCTGCGCCTGACACCACCCCCGCCTGGCCACCCCTATCCCGAAACGCATAAATTGTAGATGCTCAGTGCTATGGGCATCGGTGTTAATTACCAGCTTTACCCCCAGCTCCCTGGCCCGATAGGCATGAATATCCTTAAGGTCGAGCCGACTGGGCATAGCGTTGATTTCCAGTATGGTATTAGTTTTAGCTGCTGCCTGAAAGACAGCCTCCATATCTACAGCTACCGGCTCTCTATCCGGTAACAGGCGGCAAGTAGGATGGGCGAGCATATCTACGTTGGGATTTTCCAGAGCCCCCAGAATCCGCCCTGTCATCTGCTCCTGGCTCTGATTCATAGCCGAGTGCACGGCAGCAGTAACAATATCCAGCTCAGCTAGCAGTTCATCGGGTAGGTCAAGGCGACCATCGGCACGAATATCAACCTCCATGCCGCTAAGGATACGGATGCCATCAATTTTCTGGTTAAGCTGTTTAATCTCCAGTAGTTGCTGCTTTAGTCGCTCAGCATCCAGCCCGTGGGCAATGCCCCGCCCACCCGAGTGGTCAGCAATGCCCAGATACTGGTAGCCAAGGGCTTTAGCCGCTAGCGCCATTGCCTCCAGGGTGTCACGCCCATCACTCCAGTCGGTGTGAACATGAAGGTCGCCCTTGATATCAGACAATTCTACCAGCCGGGGTATAGCGCCTTGCTCTGCCCTTTCTACCTCCTGCTGACCCTCCCGTATCTCAGGGGGAATAAATTCCAGACCCTGCCGCTGATAAAAAGCCTCCTCAGTGGCAAACTTCTCCAGCTCCCCGGTCGTCAGGTTGGTAATGCCATACTCGCTTAATTTTAGCCCCATTCGGTGCGCCCTCTCCCTGAGGTTAATATTATGCTGCTTACTACCGGTGAAATACTGCAGGGTGGAGCCAAACGAATCGTGGTCGACAATCCTGAGGTCAACCTGAAGCCCGCCAGAAACGAGCACGCTGGCCTTGGTCGTGCCGCTGGCTAAGACCTCCCTGACCTGGGGCAGGGTGGTGAAGGCGTGGATTGCCTCGGTAGCATTATCCGCCGTGCCCATAAGGTCAATATCGCCCACTGTTTCCCGAAAACGGCGCAGGCTCCCGGCTGGAGTCAGGTGACGCAGTCCGGGCAAGGGACTAAGCCTGGCTGAAATCTCGTCTACGACCGGCAATGCCTCGCTGATAGGGATGCGCTGGCTCCGTTTCTTCCTCCTCAGTGCCTGAATCTGGTGCTGGATATTCTCTGCCGTTTTATCCCCCATGCGGGGTAACGAAGCCACCTCACCGCTAGCGATAGCTGTCTCCAGTTCATCTACTGACTTTATGTCAAGTTCTCTGGTCAGCAACATGGCGGTCTTGGGTCCGATGCCGGGCAAATCAAGCAGAGTGCTAATCCCCGCAGGGAACTCAGCCTTTAGCTTTTCGTAAAAGTCAAGCTTGCCGGTAGTTACCAGTTCGGTAATCTTGTTGGTAATAGCCTCCCCCACCCCGGGGATTTCCTTTAACTTATCCTCAGCTACCAGTTGCTCCAGCTCCACCGGCAGGTGCTCAATGGAGCGGACCACCCTCTGGTAAGCCCGTATCTTAAACGGGTTCTCCCCCTTAAGCTCCAGCAGGTCGGCAATATCCTGAAATACCTTAGCAATCTCCTTATTACTCACTGGCTTTAATCTTTTCCCTCACCCAGTCCCAGAAGATTCCCGAACAACCGCCCTATCAAGTATGTTTGGTCTCCTTCTAATCGATGCCGAGCTCCCTCTCAAAATCCCGATAGGCCTTTTTCCGCTTACAAAGCTCCTCGACTTGCTTCAGCTCAATAAACTTGATACGACTACCGATTTCGTGAAAAGTCCCTGAAAGCAAATTCTCCACCTTATTGCGTTCTGCCTCAGATGCCACAATAAAAATATGGCTATTCCACAAATCAAAGGCATGCTTTAGCTTCGCCAGTGCATGGTAAACGTCTCCGCTAACCTGAACCTCAAAAACGTAGGTGGGTACGGATTGCTCGACTCTTCTCCATACGACATCAAGCTTCCCTATATCAAAGGGGTACTCTTCTTGGCAGACATAATTTTGTAGTTTTCCAATTTGGACTAGAGTCCTCTTAATCTCTCCATGGGTGGGAAGGGTCTTTTCTATTTTCTCAGCTGTACCAACAAATTCGACAGTGGGTTCTGCAACCAACAAAGGCCTACCACCTTTAACAGCGTATTCAGTTGCTCCTATAGTAGAAACTAACTTCTCGCCCATATTTTGGCTGAGCAGTTGGAAGCCCGCCCGAGGCCACAGCTCCTTTGAAACTACCTTCTCACTCTCCCATTTGTCCTGGGGTAAACAAAAGTCCACATCAAACTCAAAGCGTAGTGGCCAGATAACCTTATTCTCTCGTATTTCTTGCGGCCAAAGCGGTTGGTTTTGTTTAAACTTAGTCCGAACAAAACCACAACCAATAATTCCCCCCACTGGTTTAGTAGCATAGAATAGCAAGATGTCACTCTCATTGAGGCTTTGCCAAAAGTGGCGTTGCGTTTCCTTGAGCCCCCAGATATTTCCATGCTTAAACGCAGTAAGCCAATTTTGCCTAGTACCCACTACTAGCCAATAATTCATGCCTATTCCTCCTCAGTTTCCTCCACCCCATCCCAGCAATCAAGGTGGCAGGCGTATCTATGCCCATTCCATATCAATGTTACCATCCCAGCAATCTTTATGACACACAAAATAAATTTGAGAATATTCTAACTCTAGTAATTCATTGGAATCTTTTATTTCCCCGTCTGAAACAACAAAAACTTGCTCTGTTTCCTTAATTATTTTCCCACATTTGTCACATGTTTTAACTCCAAGATAAACGCTCATTTTTTTCACCTCCCACAGCAGTGTTTGTATTTTTTGCCTGAGCCGCAGGGGCAGGGGTCATTGCGACCTATCTTTTTGCCCCCAACCTTCATCCGCTGTTTACTCTTACCACCAGAGGCAACTTGAGCCATCGGCGATGGGGCGGGCTGGGGGGCTTCCCTCCTGACAATGTTCACGTGGTATATGGTATGGGTTAAATCGTGCCGAATAGTGGACAGCAATTCCTGAAATTGCTTGTAGCCTACATTCTTATAGGCATCCACGGCTCGTACCTGACGTAAAGTCTGCCATCCCGCCTCCTCGCGCTTTTGCTCCATTATGGTTAGATGCTCCACCCACAGGCTGTCCATGGTGTGAAGCATGAGCCGGCGTTCCACCATCCTCATATTATCTGACCCCAGCTCCTTCTCCCGGTCTTCATATAGAGCCTCGGCTAGCTCAATAAGCTTGGCTTCAATCTGCTCCGGCTTGAGCTGGGAAAGAGCGTCGGCATTGATGGCTGGGGGCAACGGAAAGATGGTACCGATTTCAGCAATTAAGCCTTCCAAGTCCCAATCAACGCCGCGCTCATCCAGAATATGGGTTGCCACCACATTCTGTATCTCCTCTCTAACCATTGACAGGATGTTGGCTTTAAGGTCGGCACCGCTTAATATCTTCTTTCGTTCACTATAGATAAGCTCACGCTGCTGATTAATGACATCGTCATATTCCACCAGGTGTTTGCGGATATCAAAGTGATAGCCCTCAACCCGAACCTGGGCCGATTCAATAGAGCGGTTAATCAATTTATTCTCAATAGGGGTATCCTCATCCATACCAGCCCACTCCATAAAGCCCTTAATTCGGTCGCCGCCGAAGCGCTTGACGACATCATCCTCTAAGGAGACATAGAACCGCGAGCTTCCCGGGTCGCCCTGCCGTCCGGCTCTACCCCTGAGCTGGTTATCAATTCGCCGGGCTTCATGGCGCTCGGTGCCGACAATATGAAGCCCACCAAGTTCAACTACCTTTTTATGCTTATTCTCCCATTCCTGCCACTCCGGCTTATTTTGCTTAGGCGGGTCTTTCCCACCCAGCACAACATCAACACCCCGCCCGGCCATATTGGTGGCCACGGTTACCGCTCCCGGCTCCCCCGCCTGGGCAATGATATACGCCTCCCTCTCATGCTGCTTGGCATTAAGTACCTGATGGGGTATCCCTTTCCTTTTCAAAAGGTCACTCAGGTATTCCGACTTTTCAATAGATACGGTGCCAACCAGCACCGGTTGTTCTTGCTGATAAAGCTCTTCAATCTCGCGAACTACCGCCCGGAATTTAGTCTCCTCATCCTTGTAAATCCGGTCGGGGTGGTCATCTCTAATCATCGGCAAATTAGTCAGGATAACGACCACATCAAGGTTATAAATCTTATGAAACTCTTCAGCCTCAGTAGCCGCCGTGCCCGTCATCCCGGCTAGCTTGGCATACATCCGAAAGTAGTTCTGGATGGTGATGGTGGCAAAGGTCCGGCTTTCCCGCTGAACCCTGACATGCTCCTTGGCTTCTATTGCCTGATGCAGCCCCTCGGAGTAGCGACGACCAATCATAAGTCTGCCGGTGAACTCATCAACAATGATAACCTGACCATCCTTGACCACATACTCTTTGTCTCTCTTATACAGCACCTGAGCTTTAAGGGCACTGTCAAGGTAGCGAGTCAGAGTATAGTTTGATTGGTCATAGAGATTAGGCGACTTTAATAAGCCCTCTCGCTTAAGCACCATTTCCATATTGGTCATACCGGCCTCGGTCAGGCTAACGGTGCGCGTCTTTTCATCTATGGTATAGTCCTCGTCGCGGTGCAGGCGAGGGACAAGCCGGGCAAATATTTGATATTTCTGGGCTGATTCTTCAGCGGGAGCACTGATAATAAGCGGGGTGCGTGCCTCATCAATAAGCAGGTTATCTACCTCATCAACGATGGCGTAGTTTAGAGACTGCTGGGCACACTGAGACAGGTCAACGACCATATTGTCCCGCAGATAGTCAAAACCGAACTCGTTAGAGGTGCCGTAGGTAATATCAGCCTGGTAAGCCTCACGACGGGAGATAGAGCGAAAATGGCGCCAGGGGTCCCTTTCGTTACCCGAGTCATAGGTTGGGTCATAAAGGCGGGAGGGGGTACGCTCGTCGGGGGTCTGCTGAGGATAAATGCTGGCGACACTCACCCCCAGGGCGTGGTAGATAGGTCCCATCCAGTAAGGGTCTCGCCGGGCCAGGTAATCATTAACCGTAGCCAGATGGCAACCCTGACCGGTAAGGGAGTTCAGGTAGAGGGGAAGGGTAGCCACCAGGGTTTTACCCTCACCAGTCTTCATCTCAGCGATTCTGCCCTGGTGAAGGACAATGCCCCCCATCAACTGGACATCAAAGTGGCGCTGACCTATATTCCGATTGGCAGCTTCACGAACAGCGGCATAGGCTTCGGGCAGAAGCTCGTCAAGCGATTCGCCGGCTTCATACCGGGCCTTAAACTCACCGGTCTTGGCACGAAGCTCATCATCACTGAGCTTTTCAAATTCAGGCTCCAGCTCATTTATCTGGTCTACCGTCGGCTGTAACCGTTTTAGCTGTTTCTCGTTAGAATCGGTAAGCCCACTAAAAAATTTAAACATTATCTTTGCCTCTAATCAGTCTCCTGGCTTTCTCCGCCATTGATTCCCTGACCATAATCCGTACTTCACCCAGCCCATCCACAGTAAGACCGTAAATGGTACGGGCAGCATCACCTTTTAACAGGCAGGGTATTCCATATTGCTCAAGCAGGCTCCGAATGACCTGCGCTTCCATCTCACCTGCTGCCCGATATACCTCTATCAGTTTCCCGTTATTGCTCAAACATAGCTCCTATAGATAGTCCGGTATGAATACGGCGGATGGCTTCACCCAGTAGCGGAGCTATGGGTAAAACCGTAATCTTATCTAATTTCTTATTACCGGTAACAGGGATAGTATCGGTAACCACTACCTCTTTTACCGGGCACGAGGCTATCCTCTGGATAGCTGAACCGGAGAGCACGGGGTGGGTGCAACAGGCATATATTTCTTTCGCCCCCCGCTCCCCCAAGGTAGAAACAACACCCACCAGGGAGCCAGCACTGTCTATTTCGTCATCTACAGTAAGCGCCACCTTGCCCTCCACCTCACCAATTACATTTAGGGTCTCAGTCTGGTCAACATTGCCTATCCGTCTCTTTTCCATAATAGCCAGAGGGGCATTAAGCTTGGCTGCCAGGTCTCGCGCCCGTTTGGAAATACCTATATCAGTGGCAACTACCACCAGGTCATCAAAGGCTCTCTCCTTAAAATAATCACTCAACAGGTAAAGAGCTGTCAGTTCGTCAACGGGTATGTTAAAAAAGCCCTGAATCTGGGGGGCGTGCAAATCCACGGTCAGTAGCCGGTTAGCCCCAGCCACTGTAATCAGGTCAGCCACCAGCCTGGCCGTTATCGGCACCCGGGGCTGGTCCTTCTTATCGGTGCGACCATAGCCATAGTAAGGAACCACGGCGGTAATACGCTCGGCTGATGCCCTCTTCAGGGCATCAATCATAATCAATAGCTCAACCAGGCTCTTATTGACCGGGGAGGAGAGGGGCTGAATAACAAAGGTGTCCCGCTCACGGACATTTTCCAGAATACGAACAAAGATGTTCTCGTTACCGAATTCAAAGACCTCACACCTACCTACGGGTATGCCCAGGTACTCGGTAACTGCCTGGGCTAGGGCAGGGTGAGCATTGCCGGCAAATACCTTTATCTCATCCATTTAACTTACTCCCTTCACTCCGTATTAATTAATTATACCACTATTGATTGCCAACCTCACCCCCTTTAGATTTTTATTGGTAACCCTATCCCCTTTATCCCCTTCCCCTTGATAAGGGGAAGGGGAATCAATTATATAAGGGAGGCTTCGCCTCCCTTTGACTCTCCATGATATGGATATATATTCCTATCATGAGGGGGAATTGGTTGTATAAAAGAGGCTATTTACCCCACAAAAACTTTGTTTCTGCGGGGACCCCGTATTCGCCTCTCTTTGATTCTCCGTGCCCAGGGGTAGAGACTAGGGAATTTAGAGGGGCGTTAGCCCCTCTAAAAATAAATCTTCCCCTTCCCCTTATCAAGGGGAAGGGGATAAAGCGGGTTCCCAGGAAAATCGGAGATTTTTCTGGGTGCTTAAAGGGGATAGGGTTATTAAACAATATCAGTCATCAATACCTGGTGCCGGGAAGCGCTGGCAGAGCTGGCTGACCTCCTGGCTTAGCTGGCGCTGAATATTATGATTACCAATATTGGTAATTACTTTGACAATTAGTGAAGCAGTTTGTTTCATCTCCTCACTGCCAAAGCCGCGGGTGGTTACGGCCGGTGTGCCCAATCTGATGCCGCTGGTTACCCGGGGCGGGCGCGAGTCAAAGGGAATAGGGTTCCGATTGACGACAATGCCTGTCCTGCCTAAAGCCTCCTCAGCCTCTTTGCCGGTAACCCCGGTCTCAGTGAGGTCGACCAGAATCAGGTGGTTGTCGGTTCCACCTGATATAAGGCGCAGTCCCAGTCTTTGGAGCTCACTGGCTAGAACCAGGGCATTATTCAATATAGCGCGTTGATATTCGACAAAGCTAGGTTGCATAGCTTCATAGAGAGCTACCGCTTTGGCAGCGATGACGTGCATCAGGGGACCACCCTGCATCTCAGGGAAGACAGCGGCATCTATTGATGATGCTAGCTGGCGCCGACACAAAATGAAACCACTCCGCGGACCACGCAGTGTCTTATGCATAGTTGAGGTTACCACATCAGCGTAGGGCACAGGGGTGGGATGTAGGCCAACAGCTACCATACCAGCTATGTGAGCTATGTCAGCCATAAGCCTTGCCCCCACCAGCTCAGCAATATGCCAGAAACGCTCAAAATCAATAATCCGGGGGTAAGCACTAGCTCCAGCCACAATCAACTTAGGCCGGTGCTTCAGGGCAAGCCTCTCCAGCTCCTGATAGTCAATTCTTTCTGTTTCCCGATTAAGCCCGTAGGCTATGAAATTATACGACTTACCTGAGAAACTTACCTTATCACCGTGAGTAAGATGGCCACCGTGAGCTAGACTCATACCCATAACCGTATCACCATAGTTAAGCAAGGCATAGTAGGCTGCCATATTAGCCTGAGCCCCGCTGTGGGGCTGGACATTAGCATGCTCGGCGTGAAACAGCTCTTTAGCCCGCTGGATAGCCAAGCTTTCTACGATATCCATATTCTCACAGCCACCATAGTAGCGCCGTTTAGGGTAACCCTCAGCATATTTGTTAGTTAGAACCGAGCCCTCAGCCTCAAGCACCGCCCGACTAACATAGTTCTCGGAGGCGATAAGGTTTATTGTCTCCCTCTGCCGCTTCCTCTCCATATCAATAACCTGGCTAACTTCCGGATCAGTTTGGCTTAAAAAACTCATTTTTCCCTCCCCTGCCGAAGTCTACAACTGTGCCCTTATACTGTCAATAACCTGCTATCTAACAGATTGTTTATTAACTCCATTAGATTTCCTAACGGGTCAACCTCACCCCCTTAGATTTTTATTGGTAACCCTATCCCCTTTAAGCACCCAGAAAAATCTCCGATTTTCCTGGGAACCCACTTTATCCCCTTCCCCTTGATAAGGGGAAGGGGAATCAATTATATAAGGGAGGATTTTTACCCCACAAAAACTTTGTTTTTGCGGGGACCCCGTATTCGCCTCCCTTTGACTCTCCATGATATGGACATATTCCTATTATGAGGGGGAAGAGACTTTAGAGAGGGGCTTCGCCCCTCTCTCACCTACACTCCCCCTTCTCTTAATAAGGGAAGGGGGTCAGGGGGATAGGTTGCTAAACGACCGGCTAAATTGACTTGGCATATTAACCGTGCTATCATAAACACAGGGTAGATGTCAGCGCTGAGTGAGCTTTACCAGGAAATTGCCCTCTGCCAGCAGTGTGAAATAGCTAAATACCGAACCAAAGTAGTACCCGGTGAGGGGGCAGAGGATGCTGATATAATGTTCATTGGCGAGGCACCGGGTTGGCATGAGGACCAGCAAGGTCGCCCCTTTGTTGGCCCGGCAGGACTATACCTGGACCAATTGCTGGCTTCTATTAATTTGAAACGTGAGCAGGTCTATATCGCCAATGTGATTAAGTGCCGCCCCTATGGGAACCGCGACCCGTTACCTGTAGAAATACATAACTGCCGTAAGTGGCTGGAACGCCAGATTGAGTTAATTCGCCCCAAGATGATTGTAACCTTGGGGCGGTATTCTATGGCAATGTTCTTCCCGGGTAAGAGCATAAGCAAGATTCACGGCACGGCGCAAAAGCAGGACAATACCATCTATTATGCCATGTACCACCCAGCGGCTGCCCTTCACCAGCAGAGCTTACGCCGAACCATAGAAGAGGATATGCTCAAGATTCCATCACTCCTAGCCCAGGCAGAAGCTATGACCGAAACTGAGCCACAGCCTCAGCAATTAACTATGTTCTAGGTCTAAGATTATGGCTAAACCAAGACTCAAGATAATCCCTCTCGGTGGACTCTCTGAAATCGGCAAGAACATGATGGTGATGGAATACGAAAATGACATCATCGTCATTGATGCCGGGCTTATGTTCCCCGAGGAAGAAATGCTAGGCGTTGACCTGGTAATCCCCGATTTCAGCTACCTACTGGAGAAACGGGAAAGGATAAGGGGCATAATCATCACTCACGGTCATGAAGACCACATTGGTGCTTTGCCCTATTTACTGCCTGAGCTTAATGTACCCGTCTACTCCACCAAGCTTACCCAGGGGCTTATCTCGGTGAAGCTTAAACAGCGAAGGGCACACTCAGGGGCTAAGCTTAAAGTGGTACCGCCTGGTAGCGGGATTACACTGGGCAGATTCAAAATCGAGTTCTTCCCTGTTTGCCACAGCATACCTGACTCGGTAGGTCTAATAATAAATACCCCAGTTGGCACCGTAGTTCATAGCGGAGATTTCAAGCTTGACTATACACCGGTTAGTGGTAAACCAACCGACCTGTCCCGGCTGGCTCAGCTAGGAGCACAGGGAGTTTTGCTTCTCCTCTCCGACTCCACCTATGCCGAGCTACCCGGCTATACGCCGTCAGAAAGAGTAGTTGGCGAAAACCTAGACCGGGTCATAGCTGAGGCACCAGGAAGGGTGATTGTAACTACCTTCTCATCGCTGGTATCTCGCATTCAGCAGGTCATTGATTCAGCGGCTAAACACCAGCGCCGGGTTTTTATTGTCGGGCGTAGCATGAGTGATACAGCCCACATGGCACTGGAGCTGGGCTATCTTAATGCCCCTGATGGCATACTGGCTCGGCTGGATGAACTCAAAGGAATGCCTCATAATAAAATTGTTTTTATTACCACTGGAAGCCAGGGAGAGCCTACCTCAGCTCTGGTCCGCATGGCTAACCGAGACCACCACCAGGTTCACATCCTTCGTGGCGACACGGTAGTTATTTCAGCCACCCCCATCCCGGGCAACGAAGCGCTAATCAACAGAACCGTGGACAACCTTTTCAAGCAAGGGGCTCAGGTATTATACAGTAAGGTGGCACAGGTTCATGTTCACGGGCATGCCAGTCAGGAAGAGTTAAAGCTGCTGCTAAATTTAATCAAGCCAAAGTTCTTTATGCCTATCCATGGCGAATATCGCCATTTGAGCCTTCACGCTAAATTAGCCGAGTCGGTAGGTATCCCCAAAGACAACATCATGGTGCTGGAAGACGGTGATATTCTCGAGCTTAGTTCAGAGGCAAGCAAAATAATCGGCAAGGTTACCTCAGGTAATGTGTATGTTGACGGTCTGAGTGGAGGCGGTATCGGCACCGTTGTTCTCCGTGATAGAAGGATGCTATCACGGGATGGGATAGTAGTGGTGATTATTGCTATTAACCGGCAAACAGGTAAGTTAATAGGACGTCCTGACATTGTATCACGAGGTTTCGTCGATACCAGAGAATCCAAAGACATGTTAGACGAGAGTCGTGACCTAGTCGCCCGAATCCTAGACCATAGCGGTAACCGCCCTGCTGAGTGGAGCTTTATCAATACTAAGGTTAAAGATATACTGAAAAAATTCTACTACGATCAGACCAAGCGCCGACCTATGATTCTGCCATTTATGGTAAAGGTATAGCTTAAAGGTATCTTATTCGCTGAGGGGTTATATGGCTAAGAGGAAAGTCAATATCCCAAGTAAATCCAGTGGAAAGCCCAAGGGAAAGCAGTCGGGGAACTGGCTATTCCGATTCTCGGTGTGGCGAATAGCGTGGCGAATTATAGCGGTAGTCCTCGTCGTTGGCTTACTATACTGGCAGTGGCCAACTTTAACTTCATGGGCGGCTAATATTAGAGATGAAACCCTGAGGCTGTTTGGCTGGGGGCTACTGCTTCTAGTCCTAGCCCTCGGCAGCATAGGCGAGGTGCTATGGCGACAGAGACATGCTTCTCTCACCAGCCGCTTTCGCCAGTGGCTGGGTGGTATTGCTTTCACCATAGCTATCTGGGGAATACTGGGCTTTTTTGCTTTCGGGGGTACGATTGGTCTAAATATCATTGGCTACCCCAACTATATCGGCATTCTTCGGATAGCAGGACTTTTCTTCGCCGGCGCTATCTTAGTCGCTCCCGGGGTTTTCACTAATGCTGCTAAAAGAGCTACCGCCTGGGCAGGTAAGCAGTTTGAAAGGCGGCCGGCTCCCCCCAGACCAGCCATTCCCCAGGAGCCAACGCCAACGCCCCCTCCGATTACCATAACCCCACCCCCGCCAAGGATAGAAGCCGAAAGGCAGCCTATAAGCACTCCGCCCACTCTACCCACCCCCGCCCAGGCTCAGCTAGAATTACGACAGGTAGCTCAGGAAGTGTGGCGAAAATATGGTGAATCACCAGATTTAATTACCGTTGATGGCTGGCGGCTTCCGCCTATTGATATTCTGGATAGGTCTCCCGAGGTTGAGTTTGGTCAGGCTGACA